>DFDY01000067.1 GCA_002368955.1 Bacteroidales bacterium UBA3816 | reverse complement strand
ATGGGAAGAATCCTTGCAATCGACTATGGCATAAAGCGTACCGGAATTGCCGTGACCGACCCCGACCGTATCATTGCGACCGGGTTGACCACTGTGGCCACCCCCACGTTGTTGCAATTCTTGCAGGATTACTGTGCCAAAGAGCCTGTAGACATCTTTTTGGTGGGCGAGGCCAAACATCTTGACAACACACCGTCGGAGTCGATGCGGTTCATTGAGCCTTTTGTACAAAAGCTGGCTCAAGTCTTTCCCGAAAAAGAAATTGCCCGCATCGACGAGCGGTTCACCTCCAAGATGGCTTTCCAAGCCATGATAGACGGTGGACTGAAGAAAAAACAACGCCAAAATAAGGGCATGATAGACCAGGTTTCGGCCACCATCATGCTGCAAAACTACTTGGACAGTGCTCAGTATCGGCAGCATCATTAACCCCTGTCGCTGTATTGGCACGCAATTTGTTAGTGAGATATAAAGAAAAAACTTAAACTAATGATATATCCTATTATTGGCCTCGGCCACCCCACCTTGCGCAAAGTGGCGCAACCCATTGATAAAGATTACCCTGAACTAGGCAAACTGATTGCCGACATGTACGAGACGATGTACAATGCCGACGGTGTCGGCCTTGCCGCACCACAGATAGATCTCTCCATACGGCTGGTGGTTATCGGTTTCCGTCCCTATGACGAGAAGACCGACACCTACGGCCCTGTCGCTGAGGAACACACCCTGATCAACCCCGAAATCTTGGAATATGTCGGCGAAAAGCAGTATTTCAACGAAGGCTGCCTTTCGGTGCCCGACATCCACGAGGACGTGCTTCGCACTGAGGGGGTGCGCCTCCGTTGGTACGACCCGGACTGGCAGCTGCATGAAGAGGAAATCCACGGCCTCTTTGCCCGCGTGGCCCAGCACGAGATTGACCATCTGGAAGGCAAGGTCTTCACCGACCGCCTTTCGCCACTGCGCCGCACGATGCTCAAACGCAAGATAAATGATGTGGTCGCTGGCCGCGTCCGCACCCACTATCGAATGAAAACCACTAAAAGATAACTAACTATATAAGATGAAGAAGATATTTCTGATCCTGGCCGCCGCCACCGTCATGGTAGCCTGCGGTCCCAGCCGCCAAGAGCGCGTAGAACAGATTGAGGACTTCGAAGACTCCGTTTTCGAGAATGCCATAGGTGCCGACCCCGCCACGGCCGACCAACTGACTGACCTCTATGTGGCCTTTGCCGACAAGTACCCCACCGACTCCCTCACTCCGCAGTTCCTGATGAAAGCGGCCGAAATCCAGAGCAACGTCATACACACCGACCGCGCCATTCAGCTTTTCGACCGTGTCATCAACGACTATTCCTATTTCTCCGAGGTGCCGATGTGCTATTTCCTCAAAGGCAACGCCTACGACCTCAACTGTCAGTATGACGAGGCCAAGGCTGCCTACGAGGTGTTTGTGGAGAAATTCCCCGACCACTTTATGGCTGCCGACACGCGCAAACTGATTCCTTTGGTGGGCATGACCCCCGAGGAGATTTTCGAATATAACATGGCCCACGCCCAAGACACCCTTTTGGCCCAAAGCCAAGAGGACTAAGTAGTTTCTGATGGACCTTATCAGCATCCTACCCGACAGCGTGGCCAACCAGATTGCGGCTGGCGAGGTGGTGGACCGCCCCGCTTCAGCCGTGAAAGAGCTGTTGGAGAACGCCATGGATGCCGGGGCCACCAAAATTCAGCTGATTGTAAAGGATGCGGGGCGCACGCTCATACAGGTGGTTGACAACGGTTGCGGCATGAGCGAAAGCGATGCGCGGGTCTGTTTCGAACGGCACGCCACCTCCAAGATTCATAAGGCCGACGACCTCTTTGCCATCCGCACCATGGGGTTCCGTGGCGAGGCCTTGGCATCCATTGCCGCCATTGCCCAGGTGGAGCTGAAAACACGGCGCCAGGGCGACGAATTGGGCACAGAGGTGCTCATCGATGGTTCCGACCTGAAGGAGCAGAGCCCATGCCACTGCCCCTTCGGCACTTCCATCGCCGTGAAGAACCTTTTCTTCAACATCCCCGCCCGACGCAATTTCCTCAAAAAAGACAGCATCGAACTGAGCCATATCGAGGAGATATTCAAGCGCGTGGCCCTCATCAACTACGGCACAGAATACTCTTTCCATAGCAATGGCCGCCTGCTTTACGACCTCCATGCGGGCAATTTCGCCGAACGCATCAGCCAAATCTTCGGAAGCAACTACCGTGAGCGGCTCTGCCCCATAGACGAGCACACCGACATTGTGTCGATTCACGGTTATGTGTCCAAGCCCGAGTTTGCCCGCAAGTCGCGAGGCGAGCAATATCTATTTGTCAACCACCGCTTTGTCAAGCACCCTGCGCTGAGTGCCGCTGTTGAGAAAGCCTATACCGACGTGATTCCCGACCACTACTATCCCAGTTATTTTCTTCACTTGGAGGTGGACCCTTCGCGCATAGACATCAACATACACCCCACCAAGACCGAGGTGCGATTTGTGGACGAGCACCCGCTGTTTGCCATCCTGCGTGCCGCCACCAAGAAGGCGTTGGGGCAGTTCGGCCTGGGCAACGAGTTGCAGTTCAACCCCATTGAAGAAGTCGACTTTTTGCCGGCCCCCAAAGGTTATGTTCCCAGAGAGCCTAAGGTAAACTACAATCCAGACTACAACCCCTTCTCCAATCCCACCCCTCAAAGCAACACTTCAAGTGGTAGTTTCCATACGCCTGCTTTTGAGAATGATAGGCCTAAATCGGACAAATGGACTTCCTTTTTCGACCTGCCGTCAGAGCGTGATGGAGAAGAAAAGGGCACAGACCTTCCCGAAATGTCCCCTGCCCCACAGCAGCAGTCGGTCGCCACAGCCGCTGCCCAGCCCATCACCGAAAGTCCCTGTCTGCAACTGCAGCAGCACTACATTGTCAGTGCCCTCCCCTCGGGGTTGCTGATCGTCGACCAGCAGGCCGCTCACGAGCGGGTGCTCTTTGAGCGTTACTCAAATCGCCGCCAAGGTGCGGTTGCCCAGCAGTTGCTCTTCCCGGTCAACTGCCAGTTTTCGCCTGCCGATGCCGACATCTTCAACGAATTGCTCCCCGACCTCAAGGAGCATGGATTTGAGATTGCCCCCCTCGGCCAGAGCACCTTTGTAGTGACAGCCACGCCTCCCGACATGGCCGACAGCGACCTTCAGCAACTTTTCGACCAAATCATCGTGGAACACAAAGGGGCGATGATTCAGAAATTCAACGATCGCCGTGTCAGTCTTTGCCGTACCCTGGCCCGCCAGCAAGCCGTCCGCCCCGGCACTCCGCTCAAACAGGAAGAGATGCAGCAACTCATAGCCGACCTCTTCTGCTGCCAAGTGCCCAGCGTCAGCCCTTCGGGTCGAAAGACAATGGTGGTGCTGAACCCCGACACAATTCTTAATTAACGATTAAACTTTTTTCACTCATGACAGATTACTCACCCAAAGGTTTCTCGATGCTGCCCACGGTAGTTAAAAACCTCCTCATTATCAACGTCATTGTCTTTCTGGCCACCATAGTGTTGGAACGTGCGGGCTACCTCAACATCACCAATATGCTGGCCCTCAACTCTATCCCCACCGGGCGTTTCCGCATATGGCAGCTTTTCACCTACATGTTCATGCACAGCAGTTTCAGCCACCTCTTCTTCAACATGTTCGCCCTTTGGATGTTTGGCTACATATTGGAGAATTTCTGGGGCTCCAGACGTTTCCTGTTCTATTATCTGGTTTGTGGTGTGGGAGCCGGTCTGTGCAACATTCTTGTCCCCGGCTGGGGTATTACGGTTGGGGCTTCGGGAGCCGTCTACGGAGTGCTGCTGGCTTTCGGCATGATGTTTCCCGAAGAGCGCATCTATCTTTATTTCCTCATGCCCATCAAGGCCAAGTGGTTTGTCATCGGCTACGCTGCTATCGAACTGCTAGAGGGCATCTTTGTCTCCGACGGCATTGCCCATTTCGCCCACCTCGGCGGCATGCTCTTTGGCTTGCTACTCATCCTCTACTGGCGCAAACACCCCTTCTCCAAATTCTAAATTCTAATCCCCTCCCTACAAAAAAGCAACCGCGGAACTCCTTTGCAGAAGTCCCGACGGTTGAACCACATGTATGAAAAAAATGTAATTATTATTTGTCTAGGCCGTTAAGCTTCATGGCTTTGCGCACCGATTCTTTGTGCAACTCCACCAGTTCCTGTGGGGCAAGCACTTCCACACAGTCAATCACGGCGTTGAGCGATCGCAGAAGCTCCTTGTTGATTTTCACTTCGATGTGCACGTCCAGTATCTCTTCACCGTTCACATCTATCATCTTTGAACGCTGTGAGGGGTGCAATGGGTTGGTGCTGAAATATTTTGCTCCCCAGTCTCTGAAACGCAGGTGTACGTCGACACATTCCCCATCAGGATTATACACCCCGATAAAGTCTTCGAAATAGGTGTCGGGGTCGAAAGGATAATTAATGTATGGGTCGCGACAGACGTTCATGTCCAAAATACGGTCTAGCGGAATCACCAGCACCTTGTCGGGGTTGTCGGTGGTCACGCCTAGTGCGTACCAACGGTTACAAAATTGTTTCAGAAAGCAAGGATGGAAGCGGTAGGCCTTCTCTATTTCGCCAGACTTGAACATCACCCACACCGACTTGTGCTCGTCTATGGCGTCCAAGATGTTTTGGAAATAGTCGTAGCACTCGCGCACGCGCAGCCCGCCCTGATAGCCCCGAGAGTCGTACCTGAACATAGGCTTGGCATCGAAGTCGCCCATCCATCGTTTCAGACTGTTGATGGTCTTCTTTACCCATGGAAGCAAGTCGGGATCGATGGTGGATTCAAAACTACTAATAAACAACTGCAAGTAGCGCAACTGTTTCTGAGTCATTGGGATCTTCTCTATGCTGAAATTTGGATCTCTGTATCGATAGGCAGAGTAGAGTCGCTTCCCACCGTTGGAGTCGGTGCGCATCACGCGGAAAGAGTCGATAATGGCTCCGTAACCATCATCGCTCTTCATAAACGAAATGTCGGAGTAGAGTTGGCGTTCGCTGATTTTATGCGGATGGCTCGAACTCTTCAACTTTTCATTTACAGTTTCTAGCAATTCCTGAAGCGTGTATTCTCTAGTGAAATCCCTAAAACATACATCCAAAATTCTGTACCTAATTTGAGCCTTATTTTCTTTGGGCATAATCCTTATATTTTTTTGCAAATGTATGTAAAAAAATCTATTTATCTCATTTTTATTTTTTTACTGAAAATAATATTCATCAACAACCCCTCAGAGGATAATAATTACTAGATTTTAGAAAGTAAGCCCATTTGCCCCATATGGCTTGCAAATTACCTTTTTTTCCATCAAAAAATCTATTTTTCGACCTTCTCCGTCATCAAAAAAACGACGTCTGAAAAACACATCTTGTCGGCCAGAAGAATATTTTAACTTTATATTTTTTTTCAATCCATAAAAAAAGTGTATTTTTGCAAACTCATTTGCAGCGGGTTTGGTCCTCACGTGCTTTGCAGGCCGTGTCAGCCACTCCCAACAACAACGACACAACAAACAGGACAGACACTAACTCTATCCCACGAAATAACAATATATAATGAATATAACAGAAACCTATTCACTGCCCGAGGGCACGCAAATCAACCTCATTGAGAACAACGGTCGCTACAACCTCACCAATGCCGAGGGAGATGAACTTTTCAACCACTGGTACGAACAAATCGTCCCCGTCAATGCCGAAGGCAAGCCCTTGGCCTTGGAAGCACTGGATGACGGCATCTGGTACAAGCTTGACTTACCCGCCTGCACCACCTCCTTTGCCCACTACGACAACGAAGACCGCCTTTCGCCAGAAATAACCAAAGTCTTCTGGCATGGTGCCTACAACCTCTTCTCCAACGGTCACCCGCTGCTGCCCGAGTGGCACCGCTCCATCATGTGCCTGCGCATGCAGCCCGACTACATCAAGTTCTACCTTGACATACTCAACCCCACCGAAATCACCCCCGACACCACCTGCTTCCTCATCCGCGAGGGCAAGATTCTCCCCTACACCGACTTCTACCGCATCGAGCCCGACAAATTTGGCCGCGATTTCCTCAAGGCTTTCCGCAAGAGCGACGACCGCTGCGTGCTCATCCGTCAGGGCAAAACCCTCTGGGACCCCGACCAGCTGGAGTTTGTCGACGTGCTCTCCATCAAGCGCACCTCCTTTGACGGCTCCAACTTCAACTTCATCGGCCATCTGGGCGGGCATAAATATGCCTTCTGCAACTCTGAGTATCTCGACTACCCCAAGGAATGGCATGCCCAAATCAAGAGCGGCGTCATCCCCGTGCTGGCTTCCGGCGAACTCATCGACCCCAAGAACGAGGAAGAAAAATTCCTGGTCTGCAAACTGGACCAAGGGGCCTACATGCTTGTCTGCCGCACCAAAGACCTGCGCGTCGCTGTCGACCGCTGCGACAGCTACCAAATCCAGAACGAACTGGCCATCTTCCACAATGACGACCGCCAGCCCCGCACCGGCATCGTCTTCACCAACGGACTCAAGATAGAGCTCACCGAAACCTTCGAATACCTCATCTGCGGCCAGAACCATATCTACACCGACCATTGGGACACCCTCAGCGACGAGCAGGTGCAAACCCTCGCCGACGAGATTTTGGTGGACAACAGCGAGGCATTCTACATCTCCGAATTTCTTGATTTCGTGGGTCCCAACGTGCTCTTGCGTGACAAGGAGAAAGGGTTCAACATCATCGGCTACGGCCTTCCGCTGGGCGAAGAGACATGGTTTGAGAAAGCCCAAATCGTCGGTTCGCACATCCTCCTTTGCAACAACGGCAAAATCAAATGGATGAACGAAGAGCTCCGGGTGGGCACCGGCTGGTTTGGCGTCATCCGCCTCTCGCCCCACTGCTCCATCAAGTATGTCGACGGGCAATATAAGAAAGTGGTCACCGGCTCTGCCGTCAAGGGCAAGAAATACTCCCTCGACCCCGAAGGCAACGACGGCTACCAGATTGGCTCGGGCGAATATATTGAGGTGGAACGCCCCTATGCCCATTTCTTCTTCAAGATTGTCAACGGCAACGAGCTCGAACTCATCAGCATGGATGCCTACGAGCCCCACATCAAGCTGCCTGCGGCGGTTTTCTACAATTGGAACGAATACTCCGTCCGCTATATTGGCACAGATGCCTTCCGCTACAACGGTGCCCTGCAGTCCATCACCCTCCCCGACACCATTGTCGAAATCAAGGAAGGCGCGCTGGAAAGCTGCTACGGCCTGCAAATCATCTATCCAGAGTAGTCCCAAACCGCTATCCCCCAGCCCCTATTATACGGGCCAACAGGCCCTATCGGCATAGAAAAACGACTGAGTCAAAAAGAATTGATGACTCAGTCGTTTCTTCTTTGTATGCACACAATCCTCACGCTACTAGGCTACAATGTAGCCGCTATGCCGACTGCGATATAGCGAGGAAGAACCCTTGTTCAAAAGGGGTGGGTGCTTTTATGTGTCATTGAACCTTCAGGCCGTTGAGTTGGCAGGCCATCTTCAGGTATTTCTTGTATAAATCCACTATTTCCTGGGGACCCAGCACCTCGATCAAGCCGGAGTAGCTCATCAACATGTTCTCCAGTTCCACATTATGTTTCACGCTCAGGCGCACGTCCAGCACCTGCTCGCCGTCCTGAGTGACCCAATGGCTCCGCTGTGAACCGTGGAGGGGGTTAAACTCTATGTGTTTTGCCAGCCAGCTATGGATACGCAGATGCACATCCAGCACCGGTTTATCGAAATCGTTATACACGCCCACGATGTCGTCAAAATATTCTGTCGGCTTGAAGGGGTATTTATAGTATGGTTCAGCAGCCAGTTCGACGTTCATAACCAAATCAACCGGCAGGACCACGACCTTTTCGCGGTTGTCGTTCATCACGCCCAACACATACCAGCGGCGGTTATACTGCTTCACTAAGAATGGGTGGAAACAGCCCTGGACAATACCATAGTAATAGGTGCTCACTTTGATGTTCAACGCACGGCTGTCGACGATAGCCATGAAGATTGTTTCAAAGTTCAGCACCCACTCTTGGGCCTTGGTGCCGCCGACATAGGGATTGTAGTCCATCATCACGCAGTCGTCTACGCCTAGTCCGTCGGTATACTCCATCAGCTTTTCATAGTGGTTAGAGAGCCACTGCTGCATAGGCGTAGAGCCAAAATTAAGCATGCCTCCTACAACCGCCCGGAAGAAACGCAACTGCAACTCGGGGAGGTTCAACTCCCGAATGCTGAAATCGGGGTCGGCATAGCGATAGGCGACATAAGAGCGGTTGCGTCCTTTCTCGTCATGGCGCACAATGCGGTAAGTCTCCAGTTTGGCCCCATAACCTTCCTCGTGTTGGAAATATGAAATGTCATTATACAGCTGGCGCTCACTCACGGGACGCTGGCCAAGTTCGGCCAGCGAGCTGTTCACTATCTTCAACATGTCTTCCAGCGTGTACTCATGCAACTTGTCCCTCAGGCAATGATCAAGGATAAAATGCCTTTTCCTTATTTGTTTTTGATTACCCATAACTACTATTTGTATATTGATTATTTGTAATAACTAAAAAATGTGAAATTTATTGTATTGTTACTGACAAATAATGAATTTGCATTTTTTTTGCATAAAGTAGGTTAGGTGCGAATGACTTTTGCACAACAGGGGTGTATCTTTGCATCGGTTATGAATTGAGTGAACTATCCATATCTATCTAAAATTCAATTCATCACTACTTAATAATACTATCGATGCAGCCTCTGCTGCAACGAAAAAAGCCCACTTGCGTGGGCTTTTCTTCTATTATGACGGTTCAAAAGGATTTACTGGTATGACAAAGTGGGGGCAACGGTTGTAGAGCCCGGTGTCCAGGATAGCAATCCCGAGTTGGTTCCTCCCAACGAAGTGACCGTATTGTTTAATAGGGTGCCGACAAGCGTGTTGTTGGCCTGGTAGGTATTGTTCTCGAACTGGAAAGTGCCCAAGAGGTTGTCGACACCGGGGATGCCGGTTGCATAAATCTTGTTGGGATAGTAGCATTGCGAGATTTTGGCCCCATCGGTAATTTCGCCACAAATATCGGCAGTTTTGCCAGCAGTGCCGTTGATTTGGTCATATAGGCCAAAATAGCAATTGACAACGTATGAATCGCCGTCCATTCGGCCCACCATGCCGCCCACATATGCATTCGGTGCATTCACAATGGCGGTAGTGGAGGTGGAGGTGCTGTTTGTCATGATGTAGCTGTTGAGCAGCGAACTGTTGTGCAGATGGCCGACAATGCCGCCCACAAAGTGATGGGATGCGGAACCCGTCACCGTCATGGTGGCCCCCATGTGGCAGTTGCGGACGGTGGTGTGGCTTTCGGTGAAGGCGGTGGCGTTGCCTACAATGCCGCCCACATAGGCCACAGAGGTTGGCAAATTATTGAAAGAGACCGTTCCGGTCACTTGGCAGTGGTCGATGGTAGACCCGACAGCATTGGTGCAGACAACGCCTGCCACTTTGGCATCCGACAGGCTCACTGCTGCACCATTGACCGTCAAGTTGCAAACTGTTGCGCCTTGACTGATATGGCCAAAGAGGCCCTGAGCCAGCGTGAGGTTGGAAAGGGTGTGGTTCTGCCCGTTGGTGTGGTTCTGCCCGTCGAAATGCCCCGTGAAGTTATTCTCCTCAGTGCCAATGGGACCGGTCAACGTAACGTTGGCAACATCACTCACCAGCTGATAGTAAGCACTGGTAAAAGGCATTCCGCCTCCAATGGGGCTGTAGCCCTTGGCCACAAGGTTCTGCATACTCTTCAGGTCGTCCCCATTGGATATTTTATAGGGATTTTCTTGCGTACCTTTTCCTTCCAGAACCATAGTATGGGGATCGTTCAATCGTATCTCTATTGGGGCCAACTGGTTGCGCTCAAAGGAACCGCTGACACCAGCGGATTGGGTCTGAGAAAACTCATACACCGTCTCGCCGTCAGCATCGCCATCCATGGCAGTCACCTCAATAGTGAATTTGTTACCCACATAACTGTTGGTGGGAGGGAGAATGACGTAGACGGTGGTAGAGCTGCCAGGGGCAAGCGACAGTGCTGTCGAGGCAAATGACATGGTAATGCTCTTATTGGCATCAGCTATTGTGCCGCCAGAGTATGCAAGCGCAGGAGCCTGGGTATTCACACCAGTGATAGAAAAGGAACCGTTGAGGGGGGCAAGGTTATCTTTCACCACCAGCTGGCTGAGGTTCAACGGACGGCTATAGTCGTTGGTCAGCGTGATCTGCAAAGCTATGCAAGCATTGTAATAATCCATGGTGCCAGTGGTGCCATTCAGGTAGGCAGCCATCACGGTGGGTACCCTCTGCTTGCCGTCGGGAGCCGAGTAAGGCTGGGTGGCGGGAAGGGTTAGACCGGTGACAGTGCCGGAGCTGTAGGCAGTGGATGTAGTAGCCATCGAAGCGGGATAGACCGACCAGTAGGAGGAGGATGAAGGCACACCGGAAATATAGCATCTGGTCTGATTGTTGACAGTTTCTATGACAATGGTTTTTGAATCCCCATTTATCAGCACCTTATCTTCGTTCGACCAGCAGGTGTATAGGTCTTCGTCCACATAAGTCTTGTCGGTCCCCTGATACTTCTGTGTGTTTACCCGCAGGACGATTTCTTCATCCTTGGTGCAGGCCGACCAGACCAAAACTCCCACCAGTGCCACCAGACCATAGCGACGGCCAAGGTGGGAAATAATGCCAAAATGAGTTTTGTTGTTGACTATCTTTTTCATAACCTATTCTCCAAAGAAATTGTAGTTAGAGTTATCGTCTCCAATAATATTGAACTGGCTGTTGCCAAATCTTCCATTGTCTTCGTCGGACAGGAAGTTGAAAAGCATACGGTCAGTCTCCATGTGTTTTACACTTACCGTGAACCCCTCTTCAATCTTGAAGGAGACCACGGTGACCTTGGGTTTAATATAACTAGATTTCATTACTATCGTATTATCGAGGTTATAATCGTCATTTATCTAATCACAATCTTCTCGGCATAGTTGTTGCCAATCCTTATAATATAAACACCGGCGTAAGGCAGTGTCACGTGATATTGTGAGCCAGGGTTGGCCTGGGTGCTGTAGACACAGCGGCCCAACATATCGAAGATGCTGACCGGTGCCGCCTCTATGACCGAAAGCGACAGACTGCGCTGATCGTTGTTGACAAAGACCTTGCTACCACCGGCCGCAGGCTCGAAGATGGCCATGCGGCTGATATTGCCTGTCACGGTGCAGTAGCGGGGATTGGTAGTGATGCTGTCATCCCATTGTTTGAATACACCTGTCGCAGTGGGGGTTGCGGTGAGGCGGACTGAGGAGAGATAGGGGAAGAAGAGAGCGCCGGCGGAGGCCCTCAGACTTTCACCCTCTACTGAAACACTGCCTAAGGCATCATCGTTGCTGCTGACTGTGAGGGTACAACCAACTGGTTCAAAATTGGCCAGATAGGTGACATCCTCGGTGGGGGAAACGGAGAGTGTGTTGGTGTTGGAGGCAACATCATCACCCCAGTATGAGAATTGGAATCCGGGCATGGCTACGGCCTCAAGTGTGACGGTGCTGCCGCTCTGATAGACTCCTCCGCCTACAACCGTACCCCAGTCTGCATGGTTGACCATTGTCGTCACCACCACAGGGTCGGTTATATTGGCATCATGAGTATAAAATGAGACGGGACCTGTCCACTCGCTTTCAGAGCCGTTGGCATACCTTGACTTGACAAACACATTATAGTGTGTGTTGTTGCTTAACCCGCTCAAAGACACACTGGTTGTAGAAGAACTCACCATTTCTAGGGCATCGGGTATCAGTCCTTGACCATAAGCAACGGCATAACTCGATGGAGTCACGTCCGAAGGAGCCGTCCAGCTGACAAGAGCCCCGTTGGGGGTCACATCGCTCACAGTCACACCCGAAGGAGGAGTAATCGAGGACGGAGCCGGATAAACGAAATGAGCTTTGATATAATAAGGATTTTGATTACTACAACCCCACTCAGAATTAATATAATCCCAATGTCCAGATTTATCAGTGGAACCACTTTTATATACTCTCCATCGACTAGTAGTACTAGTAAGAATAATCCATATACTTGTCGTGTCAGACTGATCCAAATCTAGATGGCTAGTTAGAGGAACCGAACATAGTTTATACTGATTGGCAGGCACAGAAATAGGACCTATTCCATTAGGGCTGGGGGTAAATTGAGTTAAAAAATTGGGGTAATAAGTTCCTTTATATACTTTTACATAATATGAGTCTCCACTATTACCGCCATGTGCCATAAAAATCACGCTATCCATATAATCAGCATCTGCCCACTTTGAATATGGCAATCTTATTCCCCACTCAGTAATAGAGGAGCCTCTCATAGCATTGAAATTATCATTGTTATTATCATAATAATAGACATATCCAGGTTCTCCCGCATAATCCTCTGCAAAAATAGCAGTATAGGTCTGGGTGCCGCCGTTGGCTCTCTGGCAGCGGGGGTTGTCGCGGTTGCCATCGCTCCACCCAATAAATTTGTAACCACTATTGGCGGTCGCTCCAAGAATGACCATATCAGAGTAGTTGCTATAGGTGCCGCTGCCAGTCACGCTTCCATAAGCAGGATTGTTGGACGTGGCTACCACAGTGGTCACTCCGTCATCCGGCTCCATGGTGGCTGCCGGTTCGATGCCGATGATGGCCATATTACTATTATTGTAAGATGTGTTTTCATTTGGATTCAGTTGCCCTATAGCAAAATAGCCATCATAGTTGCCACCCCAGCCCCAATTGACATGGAACTGATCGCTAGTATTGTATCCGTCAAGTATGAAAGCATGACCGCCGCCTTCTGGGTCGTTTCCTCCATAAATGAGAGGCCTACCCGCATTTAGCTCCATCTTCAATAAGGCTATCCATTCGCTGTTGGTGAAGTTTCGCGATAATACACCGCTAGTCGTATGTTTGTAGTAGAAATTGTTCCTCAAAGCCACATCGGCAGCAGGATATTGTTCTGTAGTCTGCAAAGAGCCGGGCTGGAAAAGGTATGCCCCACTGAAAGTTGTTCCGTAAACCATCTCAACAGCCACGCCAGCGCTGTACATCAACTTTGCCACTGCAAAGACCTGATCGCGAGGTGTGAGAGGTGCATTGTTTACCCTCACCGAGGTCGGCATCAGGTCCCAGTTGAAGAAACAAGTGTCGAAGGAGAGAGATAGTTGACGTGTATACGCGGAAGAACCTCCATTATAATCAGCCGCAGAATTGTAGGTATATGTCTTAGTACCACGGCCATGAGCGGGCCATTTCCAGTAGTTCATTATTTGGGCCATAGACGTGGCCACACAGCCGGTAAGGGTGCGGCTAGTGCCATGCTTGGGACAATAATAGTTGTATGAAATTGCAGAATCGCCCACACTGGTAAGTTGCCCAGACCATTGGTGCCATGTAGTATTCAGCAGTGGGGCCACAGTGATGGCCAAGTTTCCAGAAGTTTTCATGCCATCATTTTCTAGTTGGTCCCATTTCTCCGTGATTTCGGGTGAGGGCTTGATGTCGTGCTCGCGGTAGAACTGAATCTGGCGGTCGTAGTCACTCAGCCAAGCGGCCACATGCTCAGGCATATTGTCGGTGTCAAACTCGTTTTCGTCGGAATAGGCCAAGATAGGTGCCACGCGGTCGTCTTTGCTCACCAGCACAAACCCCTTTCCGTTGGGGCCAGTGAAGATGTAAAACTCTTCAAAGAGAGTCTGGTTAGAGATTTCTTTCATCCCATCCTTGGAGATGAACTTCATGCCTCCCTTTTGGGCAAAATTGGCGGCCACCCTGCGGGCTCTCTCCATGCCCACTGGGGCGGCAATGGCAGAACCCAAAGTGACTGTCAGCATTAAAAATAGAATCAGTTTCTTCGACATAATATATATTATATATCTATGATTTCGCACTTATATACAATAAATTATGCCATCAGCAGATGACAATAATTCACCCCCAAAATTACAAAAAAAAATCATCCCAACAAAAAAAACTTTTGAGTGGCTGCAATCCCATTTTGAATTCAGAACCAATGATGCTGAAATTACAAGAATATGCGGAAACTACTGTGGGTCCACGTCAAAATGGATTTGAAGTGAGGAAAGTCGCTTGTCTGTCTTGAGTCGGTCAGCCAAGTCCAGAATGATTTTCTTGGCCTCGGCAATGGCTTCGGAACGCTCAAAGCGAAGCATTATCTTCTTGATATAGAGCCCCCGGATGCGGGAGACACTGGGATATTCGGGGCCAATGACACGGGTGCCGAACACCTCTCGCAGCCCGGCCGCATAGCGGGCTGCGGCATCATTGAGGGTCTCGCTTTCACGGTGCTTTAACGTAATGTCGATAAGGCGGTAAAAAGGAGGATAGCGAAACACGCGGCGCTCGTTGATTTGACTGCGGTACATCTCTTGATAGTCGTTGTCTATCACGTTGCGGATGGCCTGATGATAGGGATTATAGGTCTGGATGATCACCTTGCCTTGATGGCCGTGCCTACCCGCGCGACCGCTCACCTGTGTCATTTGCTGGAAAGCCCTTTCGAAGGCCCTAAAGTCGGGGAAATAAATGAGGTTGTCCGCACTAACTATGCCCACTACACTCACATTGTCGAAATCCAACCCCTTGGTAACCATCTGTGTGCCCACCAAGATGTCGATGCGACGGTCCTGAAAGTCGTTGATGATCTCCATGTAACGGTTCTTCTGAGCTGTGCTGTCCAGATCCATACGGGCCACTTTGGCATCGGGGAACAGGATGGAGAGGTCATCTTCAATGCGCTCGGTGCCAAAACCTTTCATCGTTAGGTGGTGCCCGTGACAGGCGGGGCATTCGGTCGGCAAGGGAATAGAGTAGCCGCAGTAGTGGCAGCGCATACTGTTGGTGGCCTTATGGTATACTAGCGACACGTCGCAGTGTTGGCAGTGGGGAGTCCAGTGGCAGTCGTCGCACTCTATGCGAAGCGAGAAACCCCTACGGTTCTGGAACAGGATGACCTGTTCGTGGCGGTCGAGTGCCTCCTGTATGTGGTCCAGCAGAAATTTGGAGAAATGCACCGCCCCTGCCGCCTGTGCACCCACCTCGCGCCTGATTCTGTTCGACTCCTCCTTCATGTCGGCACACATCACTTCGGGCAGCCGCAGTCCTCCATAGCGCTTCTTCATCTCGCAGAGGCCATATTTGCCCTGTTGTGCATTGAAATAGCTCTCCAACGAGGGTGTTGCCGAACCCAAGACGGTCTGTGCGCCCCAAAGGTGTGCCAGATAGATGGCGGCATCGCGGCCGTGGTAGCGAGGTGCTGGGTCATGCTGTTTGAAACTGCCGTCATGCTCCTCGTCCACAATCACCAGCCCCAGGTTGCGGAAAGGGAGAAAGAGGGCGCTGCGAGCCCCCAGCAGCACCTGCAGGCGGCGGCCCTCGTCGGCCTCCATGGTGCCGCTCCACACCTCGGCCCGCTGCGATGAGCTGAACCGCGAGTGGTAGACTCCCACACGGTTGCCGAAATACTTGCGCAGACGGTTGATGATTTGTGCAGTTAGGGCTATTTCTGGCAGCAGGAAGAGCACCTGCTTGCCCTGCTTTATCACTTCGTGGATAAGTTTTATATACACCTCCGTCTTGCCCGACGAGGTCACTCCGTGCAGCAGAGCCACGGGCTTTTCGCAGTTGCAGAGATAATCGAAAGCCGCCTGCTGCTCGTCGTTGAGCTGGATGCTCTCGGGCGAAAGGACGGCATCGGCCTCCTCCAACCGAGACTCCGTCTTCTCCTCTTGTCGCAGCACCCCGTTGCGTATCAGTGTCTTGAGGGCCGACTCCGACACTGGCTGTCCATCTGCCGTGTTCAGCAACTGCCTCCGCGGGACAGATTGTTTGCCCATCTGGCTCATTTGCATGAATTTCAGCAGCAAGTCTACCTGCTTCTGGGTGTTCTTCTTCTTTTCCAGCGAGTCGAACAACGCTTTCAATCTCGCTTGTTCGGCATAATCTTCGGCTAGCGCGATATAGGCCGACTTGCGGGGCGTGAAACGCTCGCGCAGCTCCTCGTCCATCACTATTATCTCGCGCTCGATCATGGTGTTCAGCAGGGGCATCATCTTCTGCACCCCTATGGCACGGCTGATGTCGTCTACGGTCATCACAGGGTGGTCTGTCAGCAGGCGCACTACACGCATCTCGTTGTCTGTCAGGTTTGATAGTTCACCACTGAAATCGGGGTGAATGGAAACCGACGACTCGCTGGCCAGCCGGAAAGCCGAAGGCAATGCAATGGCCATCACGTCACCCACATAGCACATATAGTAGTCCGCAATCCACTCCCAAAAGCGGAAGAGCGACTCGCTGACCAGGGGCTCGGCATCCAAAATGGCCATGATGTACTTCACCCTATAGTGCGGGGCCTGCTCATGGATGCGGCGCACCACGGCAGAGTAGAGCCTTTTAGGCCCGAACTGCACCACCACGCGCTGTCCAACACGAATGGCATCGTTGTACTCCTGCGGCACGCGATAGGTATAGGTGCCGTGGATGTGGAGGGGCAATATGACATCAGCAAAATAGGTGACCATGATTCTAATTTGGGGCTGCAAAAATACAAAAAATAATCAACGTGCGTAAAATCTGAATTCTAAATTCTCTAGTCAGCGTGGCTGCCGACAGCGTAAGACTCTACAGTGTAAAGTGAAGGCTCCCTACGTCATTGTTCACTGTTTATCGCGGCGTGGAATCATCATTCCATTAACCTCAAAGTTTAGGTGTGCGGAATTAGGGATTAGGGGCAATCTCACCTCAGCAAGGTGACTGTGCCCTTGAGTGTCTTCCAACCGTTGACTTCGGTGTCCATGTAGCGGATGTAGTAGACATAAGTTTCCTGTGGCAGAGGGCGACCGTCCTTGGTCCCGTCCCAGTCTTCTGTCACTCCGTCGAATTCCTTGATCAGCACACCCCTCCGGTTGTATATCCACACCCGCATCTGGCTGATAAACTTGTTGGAGACCACAAAAAAGCGGTTGTTGTCGTCGCGGTCGGGCGTGAAGACATTGGGTGCCATAATGATAATGCTGTCCAACGGTGGCTCTCCCCAGTGTTTGAGCACCACAAGGGTATAGTAGATAACGCTGTCGCAGGTGTCGCCAATATTAAGTGCGACGGGAAAATCGGTCACCATGCTGCCAAAGCTGATCCCATTGAAAATCCATGGAAGCTGGTCGGGCGCAATGGTGTCGCTATGATAGGTACAGTGGGGACAGGTGACCAAATCTATGGTCCAGAGGGTGTCGCAGCCCGAGGCAGTCCAGTAGGTGGTGTGGTAGAAGGTGTCGGTGTAGGAAAACTCCAGACCACGGAAATAGTAGCTGCCCTCGCACAGCCGCACCGAGATGGTCGAGTCGTAGTGGTTGTGAATCCAGATGGGCGCATACATGGTGTCGGGAGGAATAGAAAAGCAGTCGTTGGCCCAACTGTAGCCGTCGGCACTCTCTGGCTTCCAGGTGATAATGCGGCGCACCCGGTAGCGGCCAGTGTCGGCATAGACGTGCCGTATCACCTGCCCCTCGTCGTAGGCAAACGCATAGTGGGTGCCGTCGCCCAAATCCCAGAAGATGCTATCGGCGGGCAGACCTGACCACCCGTGGAAAGTGATGGTGTCGTACATGCACCAGATGCTGTCCTCGCGCAGCCGCTGCGCGGGAATGTCGTTGACGGTGAAGAAGGAGCCCAGGGGCTGCATGTGGGGGTAGGTCCATAGAGAGTGCATGGCCGTGAGCACATGCTGGCCGATGGCCATGAAATAGCCCGGTCGGGTGCAATAGATGTTGTGGTGTCCCAGAGAGTTGAACTGGGAATGACGGTCGAAGTGGGCATAGCTGAAGGGCGTTCCGACAATGGGAATGAAATAGTCGCTCACCGAGTAGTCGTCTATCATCATGTAGGGCACATCCTCGCTGCGGGCAAACAGGTGGGTAAAGAAAAAGTCTGCGTATCGGTTGCCATTGTTGTCCACATAGAAAGGCATGTGGTAGCGGATGGGATTGCTGTTCCACCATTCTACAGGCTTGATGATGACCATGGCGGGGTCGCCATAGGAGATTCTGGACTCTTCTTCGTTGTTGCCCATGGAGTGTTCCGAAAGCAGTATGGGATGGTTGGAAGTGATGTAGAAAGGTCCTTCGTCTTCCTCCATCTGGAACCAGTAGGGCTGGTAGGCACTGAGACGTCGTGTGCGGACGCGGTTCGAATACCGAGAGTTGTCCGTGATAGTGATCACCGTGCTGTCTTCTAAGGCAATGAAGCGTAAGTAGTCAGTGTCAGAGAAGTCAAGATTGGGCACCAGGTATGTCGTACCCGCAAAACTAAGAGGTATGGCCATTTCCAGTCCAATGTCGGAATTGCCGGTGCCTACCGATGCCGAAGGGTCTGGACACAAAATGGCGTTATTGCCCTCAAGCACTGCGATACGCTTGCAGTCACGGGCTTTGACTCGTGTCCCGGATATGTCGCAATGGGGTTCGCGACAAACAGCACCATGGCCGGTGAAACTATGTCCATACTCATTTGTAAACCATTGCGTATCAATTGGAGGTTCATATAGTCTGCGTGCCCTCAGATGGAACATCTGACCTCGATGCAAAAGCACGCTCAGTGAGTCGCCTGCTTGGTGTCCCACAAGGTCCTCATCGCTGAGAACGACATCGACTATGGTGCTGTCTTCCGTGGCCACCACGTCGATAAAGCCCTTCCCAGAGCCTGCGGCATTGGGGTAGGACTGTATCACATATTCGTCTCTCAGTAGCGGTGTGGGCAGGATGGGGACCACCTCGGTGGAGCCTAGGCCGTAGATGATGAGCGACAGCTGGATGGTATCGGTGCTGGTGACGTGGATGCCTTTGTTCTGAGCAAGGGGTATCGGCAGCTCAGACGGCGAGGGGGCAGCGTAGAGCGAGTCAATGTAGTTGAATATTTCATAGGGAATCTCGTAGCGATTGATGGTGTCCATGCGGTTATTAATGGTGGTGTGGGATATGACGGGGAAGGTGTGGCTGAACCCCAGCTGCTCAATTTCCACGGTGACCGAACAGTTGTGCAGTGCAACCACGGTAAGGGTAGCAGTAGTGGCCGAAAGCGACATGTTTGTCGTAGGGGCACACAACCAGAAGTCGTTGCCGTACATGCCCCACTGCTTGCTGCGGTGGTCGGCATAGTCCTGCGCACGACCCACAAAAGCGAAAGCCTCTATGGCCAGAAGGAAAAACACTATCCTTTTCATGGTCTCGCCCTGTTTTGCTAATAAATAATTCGGCTGCAAAAGTACGAAAAAAAAATTGAATCACAAAACTTTTGTGAACTCTTAGTTATGATTTCGGAATTCCATGTGGGGCTGAAGCCCATGCGCTTTTGCCTCCCACACGTATGGGTGTCCAATAAATAGCGTACAATTTGGGGTACACCCAATTGTACACTGTACATTACTCCACTTCGTGTCCCACAGTGTCTATTACAAGCAACTGGCCACGGAGAAAGACTCGGGCTGTGCCATCGTGGCGGAAACCAGGGAAGGGCGGAAACGATGCCGAAACCGTATCGTCGAACTGCGGCTTTATAACCTCTACTCCACGTGGGTCGATAAATCCCCAGTGCCCCTCAATCATGACCGGCGCACGGCGACACGAGAAGTACGCGGCCGCCTGATAGCGCAGTGGCACGACCAAGCTGTCGCGCTTATCGACAAAACCCCATCTGCCGCCGATGCTGACGGGGGCCAATCCGCAAGCAAAGAGGCCTACCGAATCATAGCGAGTCCCAATCACCTCATGCCCCAAGGTGTCCACAAAACCCCACTTGCCATCGCGCCGCACAGGCGAAAGCCCCTCAAAAAACTCACAAGGAAAATTGTCATACACCAGCGGTGTCAGCCGTTGACCGTCGCTCCCCAGCATGGCATAGCGGCCGTCGCGGCGAACCACATAGCGCCCGGCAAGATAATGGGGATTGTCTTGGTCGTCATAGGCATAGAGGCGGCCTATCCAGCCATAGGTCTCGGTGCCGACCGGCTGCCCGCGGCGGTCGATGAGGAGAGCCTGGCCGCTGTGGCTGTCGTATGCCACGGCCACACCGTCGTGGAAATCCTCGGCATCGGGAAACTGCGGCTTCACGGCCTTGCGCCCCAGGCTGTCCAGATAGCCCCAAAGGCCTTTGCGCCGCACGCGGTACATGCCGTCGCTGAGGGGGGCAATGGTGTCATAGCGGAAAGGGGTGGCCTTGCGGCCATGCAAATCCATAAGGCCCTGCCGGCCGTGATGCTCGGCCACGACCAGGGGCGGCTCGGGCCGTCGGCAAGAGGTGGCTGACACCAGCACCGCTGTTGCTAAGAGCAGCAAGGGCAGAAAACCACGGTGCGAGAAAAACTGTTCTTTCATATTAGGGAACATTATTATTTGAGCGTGATGATGTCGGACCAACGGGTAGTATAGTAGGGGCTGCGGAAATCGCGCTTCATGGCTTCCTCAAACTTGGGCGACTTGCCTCCCCCACCCTTCCCCGGATATTGCTGCGAGCCCAGGATGATGGTCTCGGTGCCAGACACCTTGTTGATGCGGTCCACCACCTCGTCCAGCTTGCGCATCTTTTGGAACCGCTCGGCATCGTAGTCTATAAAACTGGTCTGGATGCCCACACAGGAATCTATGCTCATAACGATGACCCCCGCACGCTTGTAGCTAAAGCCCGGGCGGTAAATCTGTCTGGCACACTCGGCAGCGGCCTTCACTATGTCAATGGCGTTGGCCGTAGGCGTGAGGAAACGGTGCTCGCCATAGTTGCTGCACTGGGGCAGGTCCTCACGGAAGGGATTGGTGGACATGAACACCGACACCACAGAGGCCACCGTGCGCTGCCGCCGCAGTTTTTCGGCGCAGCGGGCGGCATAATTGGAGACATGGGTGCGCAACAGGTCGAAGTCGGAAATCATGCCATTGAAACTGCGGCTCACGCAGATGCTCTTCTTCTTGGCCATCTCCTCGTTGGGCACACAGTCCTGGCCGTTCAGCTCGCGCCACGTGCGCAGAATCACCACATTGCCAAAGGCGGCGTTGACTGCCTCGGCACTCATGTCGGCAAAGGCGCCGGCAGTGTGGACTCCCATGCGCCGCAGCCGCTCGGCATAGCGGCGGCCGATGCCCCACACCTCTCCTATGTCGTAGAGTGAGAGTGCTTTGCGACGCTTGGCCTCGGTGTCTATCAGGCAGCAGTGGTTGTAGCCCTTATAGTGCTTGGCAAAATGCGAGGCCATTTTGGCCAAGGTCTTGTTGGGAGCAATGCCCAGGCTGACGGGCATGCCCACGTCGTGCCGTATGCGCCGGTGGAGCCGCTCGCCCCATGCCTTCAGGTCCACAGAATCCATGCCGTGCAGCATGAGGAAAGCCTCGTCTATCGAGTAGCGGAAATACGCCGGGGCCTCCTGCGAGAGGATGGTCATGACACGCCCTGTGAGGTCGCCATAGAGCTCATAGTTGCTGGAGAAAACGGCAATCTTCTGGTCGGGGAAAAGCTGACTCAGCTGGAAGAAAGGGGTGCCTGCCTTGATGCCCATTTGCTTGGCCTCGTTGGAGCGTGCCACTACGCAGCCGTCGTTGTTGCTCAGCACCACCACGGGCTTGCCGTTGAGGTCGGGTCGGAAGACCCGCTCACAGGAGACATAGCAGTTGTCGCAATCCACGATGGCGTACATAACCTTGGGTTTCTAAGACAGGGGCAGAACCCTACTTGAGTTTCAAGTACACCTCGTCGACGACGGGCTCCAGCCACTCGTTGGTGGCATTCGGGCCGGTGGTGACGTGGGCAGTAACGTGCTGGAACCAGCTGTCTTTCTGGGCACCGTGCCAGTGCTTCACCTCGGCGGGAATGTCAATGACCATGCCGGGCAGCAGTTCGATGGGTTCTTTGCCCCACTCCTGATACCAGCCGCGGCCACTCACGCAGATGAGTATCTGGTGGGCATCGTGGTGGATGTGCCAGTTGTTGCGGCAGCCGGGCTCAAAGGTGACGTTGGCCAGAGGCAACACACCGCCGTCGCCAGCCGACAAATTGGCGGGGGTGAGCGGCGCCAGATAGCTGTTGCCGATAAAGTATTGTGCATATCCGTCGTTGGGATTGCCTTGTGGCCAACTGCCTGCCATGGCGTCGGCGGCACAGTCCACCTGAGAAAGTCCCTGTTGGCGGAGGAACTGCATCAGCTCGTCCACCGCCTCGCGGCTATTGCCCATGTTGACGGCCCCCTGTTGATGGGCAGCCAGCTGTGGCTCCACCCCTTTGAGGCTGGCCAGGGCTGCCACGGTGACCAACTCGCGGTCGGCGGGCGAAAGCTGGTCGCCGGCAAAAATGTCGCCAAAAAGATGCGATTTGAGGTAATAATTGTCCTGCGGACAGAAATCGTAGTCGAAGGGCTTCCCGCTGAGGCGGGTCTGCATTTCGGTGCCAAAGGCCAGGGCCTCGCGGGCATCGTTCCAAAGGGCCGGACGAGTCCAAGGTTTGCCCTCCTGCCACGTGGGCTTGGGGCTGGCGAGGATCTTCTGCAGCACCCCTAAGGCATTGAGCGAGCGGGGAAAACCGGTGTAGGCATAGAGCTGCGAGAAAGCCTCTTTCAGTTCGTTGACGGTAACGCCGTGGTCCAGGGCATCGACAATGGCGGGCTCCAGACGGGTGAGGTCGCCTTGGGCCTCCAGACTGGCACAGGTGACCAGGGCCTTTTGACGGTCGGTCAGTTGTTGGGCGGAAAGTGTGGTAAACATGATGAGTGTGATTAAGAAAAATGTGATTTTAGATAATTTGTTGTTCATAAGTGATACATTTTAGGGTTCAAGATTACGTATAGTGAAGACCACCACGCCCCACACCTCAAAGTCGTCGTCGGGGTTGATGCGGATGGGGCTGTAGGCCTCGTTGGCGGGGCGCAGCTCTATGTAGCCCTCCGCCTTGTGGGTGAGGTCGAGATACTTGATGGTGAACTCGTTGTTGATGTAGGCCACAATGATGCTGCCGTCGTGTGGCTCGCGCGAGCGGTCGATGACGGCTATGTCGCCGTCATTGATGCCCGCCCCTATCATCGAGTCGCCCTTCACGCGGCCATAGAAAGTGGCCTCGGGATGCTTCACCAGATCGCGGTTGAAGTCCAGACTCTCATGCAAATACTCCTCGGCCGGACTGGGAAATCCGGCACGTATCTCCGGTGCCAACTGCAGTTTCAACCGTGAGGCAAAATCGCCTTGCAAAAGTTCAATACTCTTCATATCACAATAAGCATAGAGCGGCATCAAACAGGATGCCACACCATGGCAATAACGCAAAAAAAATCATTTTATGATACAGCTGCCAAATGTTTTTTGGTGGGTTGTCCGAAAGCCAACCATCACCCCCCAGTTCTCTCTCCTACTCTTTCATCTGCTGGCAAGACTACTATTGGTCAGAATATATATCCATATATATTCCGTCTACGTTTGCCCATGCCCCACCCTGTTAATGGCTGACCTAAGTGACTGATTTCCTTTCCCATTAAGTCATTTTCCTCGTCGCGGCACAGAAAAAGCACCTGAAATTCAACGTTTTCGTTAAGCCGAATGCAGAGGGCAAATCACGAAGTGTTTGCACTATGC
>DFDY01000089.1:2979-28430 GCA_002368955.1 Bacteroidales bacterium UBA3816 | reverse complement strand
GCATAGTGCAAACACTTCGTGATTTGACCTTTGCATTCGGCTTAACGAAAACGTTCTTTCAATAGTTATCATTGTTTCAATTTATTATTACACTTTCACCAAACAAAACAATCTTTTTTTAGAAAAAATGCAGTTCAAAAAATAATTCGTATATTTGCAAAAAAAAAGGATATATTGATTTATTTTAACGCACTATTTTATTTATTGTTAGATGAAATTACTATAATGATTAAGGTTTAATATATAGACACCAAAAAAGGATTATTCAAACTATAAAAAATACATTATTATGAAAGTTAAATATATCATTTTTGCATTTTGCTCTTCTTTGGGCATGATTGCTTTTGGTCAGGGGTATACAACATTGGGTGTGGGTACATCGACACCCGTGGGCACGCTCCACGTTCACTCCTCCGAGGGAATAATGCCTCCAGTAACCAAGGTGACACTGACTGGTTGGCCAGACTATGTGTTCGACAAATCGTACAACCTGATGCCCCTGTCTGAGACTGAACAATACATTCAAGCCAACGGACACCTCCCCAACGTGCCGTCTGCTGCCGAAGTGGAAGCCGATGGCATGTCGGTTGGCGAGATGAACAAGGTTTTGCTGCAAAAGGTGGAGGAGTTGACGCTTTATGTCATCGAACTTCATAAGCAGATAGATGAACTGAAGAAAGAGAGGGAGTAGCCATGAAAAAGTCAGTTCTTACACTAGGGCCACATCTGTGCCACACCCATTTCTTTTTTATTGTCGCAGTCCTGTCACTTTTCTTTTTTTCGGGGTGCAAAGATGATAATATCACCCCCTGTGGATGTGAAAACATGGTAGACTGGGCACCTGACACATGCTCTTTTTCATGGTCCGAGTATAATTCACTCAACCAAGTTAGAGACTATCTTGCTTATGACTCAACCATAGTCACTCACGCTGGCGACACGGTGAAATTTTGGGGCTGGGTATACTTCCATGGTCCGCAGGAACCGATATATGAACCATATGCCCTAAATCCTCTTCGAGAAGACTGGAATGTTGATGTGGGGCGTATCTTCCTCGTGGGGAACGAAGACCACCATGGTCATCATGGTGAATATGGGGCGACATGGTTGTTCTGGGATGATGCCTTTTTGCAAGAAAACCCGCAGTTTGTTCAAGATTTTGACAGTTTATTACAAAAGAAATGGTATGTCATGGCAGTTATGGATAGCGTAAGAGCAGACTATTCTTTTGGCCCAAGTTGCCACAAATGGGGGATGAAATTCACATTGATTGGCGTTGACACAATACAACCCAACAAGTAAAAAGCAAGAACTATGAAGAGAATAACCATACTGATAATAACAATGGCAATAGCTGCCAATTTTCATGCTAATGCCCAATAACGACAACAAATAAGTGATTTGCACAAGCCGCTATGCCACATTTATATTAACAAAATAACTTGTCATACTATAGAAATAGAACCCACCACAAAAATGAAGACACGAAAACTCACCCTTACAGTAATGATCATTGCCACCCTGTCGCTGATGGCGTTCAGTGGTTGCAAGAAGAAAGACCAAATAACACCAATATGTTGCCCTTGGGCACCGGAAATCTATAGTATTTCCAGAACGGACTACAACTCTCCTGCGGAATTGACGAACTACTTTCGATACTATGACTCCACCAGACTGTCCCATGACGGTGACACGTTGAAGGTATGGGGCTGGGTATACTACCATGGCCCCGAAGAGCCCATCTTTGAGGCAGATTACAGTTCATCACCTTTGCGGGAGGTGTGGACTCCAGAAGCAGGTTATATTATGCTAGTTCCTAATGAAGACCATCATGGGTACCGCCAACACATCAGAATAGACTGGAACAAATCATTTTTGCAAGACCATCCTGAATTTGTCCAAGACTTCGACAGCTATCTACAGAAGAAATGGTATGTTACCATAAAAGTGGAATGCGTAGACCAGTTATATCTGACGTTTGATATCTGTAGTAGAGTAGGTCTTTACTATCACTTAATCAATATGGATACCATACCTAACAATTGACACTATGAAAAGGTTAACAGCACTAGCCGTAGTAATGGCTATAGGTTTCAGCATATGTCTTCAAGCCCAGCAGAATCAGCAGGTGACACGAGATGAGGCTGTCAATGCTGCGCTCACCAGACTGACAGGTTCAAATGTCATTAAAGATCGCAACTTGCGGGGTATTGTACTTACAGAGAAGAACGACAATGCAGGAAACACCGTCCTATATGAAATTACGACGGACAGTGTCTCATTGTTACTCTCAGGCAGCAAGGCCTGTTACCCTATACTGGCCAAATACAAAACTCCCAATAGACCCTTGTTGGACCATTATGACGACCTTCCAGACAACCTGCGCAGTTTCCTTGACGACTATATTTGGCAGATATCATTCTGTTTCAGCAACGACACGATTGGGCTGTACCACCAAGGTGTGTGGGATAGCCTAATAAATGGCATCAACCTTGTACAGAGAAACAGCAACTCTATAGGACCTCTAATGAGTACTAGGTGGGCTCAAAAAGGGTGTAATAATGGTTCGTGTGTCGGATATGAGTATTCCATGCCACAAGGTAATACTTGCGACCACTGTGTGGCCGGTTGTGTTGCGGTAGCCATGGGGCAAGTGATGAACTATTGGAAGTATCCAGTGTCCACCAAATGGGATTTAAAGTTTGACTGGTGCAACATGTCAGACATTTTGGACTGCGCCTCTCCAGCCTTTGTTCAAAATAGGAATGCCATTTCCCACCTATTGTATGATTGTGGTGTTAATGTAAGTATGATTTATGGGTGTTTTGGGTCTGGAGCATATTTCGATAGTGTAAGGGGTGCACTGGTGAACCGATATGGCTACAGCAGCGATGCCGAATATAAGGTAAGATCAGGTATGAACGACAATCAATGGATGGATCTTTTACGGCAGGAAATAGATGCGGGACGACCTGTACTTTATAACGCATGCGAGGGTAGTTGTCATGCTTTTGTTTGCGACGGGTATGGCAATGACAACTTTTTCAATTTTAACTGGGGTTCCCGGGGAGAAGGTGATGGGTCATATCTTATCGACTGCCTAAACCCCTATTTCAATAGAGATACCCATTATTTCACATATTCTCATACAATATTAATAAAAGTTCATCCAGAAAGTGATATATCACTCTGTGACAGAGATGTGTACTTGGATGATTATTATGGTCTGCACCAAAATGAAATAGCAAGTGGGGCTCATCAACCTTGGGAAATGCTGCCAGTGACGGTGACCAACCTGACGAGCGCTTCATCTGACTCTCCCTCATCGTGGAGGACAATCCCTACAGGTGAGGAATCCACCTACCGGGCACAAGAGTCAATTACGTTGAAGGACGGCTTCACCGTGGAGAGTGGGGCCGAGTTTGCCGCCATAATAACCCCGTGTGACAATTGTGGGAACAGAGAATACGTAGTGCGTATGCACAACTCTCCAATGGACAATGCTTCTGAACATGTCGAGCAACGGATGCAGGACTATTCCGAAGAATCGTTTTTGGTTGAAGAAAGTAGTATGTCGTTTCTGCCCTCAGGCAACTGCGAAGAGGTCACTGGCATTAGAGTCCATCCCAACCCAGCCCACGGCACGGTGGCTGTGACGCTGGCCGTAGGCGCGCCGCAGGACGCAGTTCTGCGGGTGCTCGATGCTTCAGGTCACGAAGTGCTCAGCCAGCCTGTCACACCTGAGTCAAAAAGCCTTAGTCTCGACCTGTCCGCCCTTTCCGCCGGCACCTACTTCGTCGTCCTTATCACCACTCAGGGCACCACCACTCAGAAACTCATCCTTGAGTAATTGAGATTTGAGATTTACAACTATGGTTATTAGACTATTAAAATCCTTTCGCTCTGAACAATATCTTTATTAATATTCTGCTTTTTCTATTAGGCGTGAGCGAAGCTGGCATATACGGACCTGTAAGCCATGACATGCCAATGCTTCAACAAAGATACGATATGCGCCTCGACTTTGATTTGAATTTGGTTGGGGCTACTGCCAGTGGGGCTTACGCATTGGGCGACCATTGGGGAGTGCAGGGCTCTTTGCAAGGAATGGGTTTTCCTGTCTCGCGCTATGGCGGACAACTTTCCGCAGGGTGGTTTACGCCACTGGGTAACAACAAAATTGTCGAAGTTTATGCCGGTGCATCAGTCGGTCACGGAAAGTGGGATACTCCAGACCTCGACATATACGAGGCTCTGTTCCAATCATATTTTGTCCAGGCCGACTATGGCTGGTGTGGTTTGGCCAATTCGCACATCGACATTGCGCTCGGTGTGAAATGCGGCTATCTGTTTGGCGACGGTGAACATGGAGGTTACGTTAACAATCCTGAGACTGATCAGACATCGTTTGTTACAACCCCATTTACTTATTCTGCACCGTTCATTGAACCCACATTGGTGTTCAGATTTGGATGGGAACACCTAAAGTTCAATCTCAATGCAAGTATGACATTTGGCCAAGAAACAGGAAATATCACCAATCCCGAACCACGCGTAGGTCTCGGCCTCAACTATTATTTCAACACACAGAAGGATTAATAACTAAACGTTCCTTCACAGTAGGCTCGTTACCCAATCGCATCCCTGACGTTACACATTCGTTTCCCACTCGTTGTATGATTGGTGGACGAGCATGGGTAAGACTATACGGAAAGGTGCGGGACTCATTGCAAGTGTGCGGAAAGATGCAGACACGACATAGGATTCAAGATGGATATTTGCCCTCAGGGAGAAGATTTGCTCACCATTTCAGTCTAACTTGAATACGCCATTGCTGCCTGTGGTTGGCGTTGATGAGGTCGTAACCGGAGCCGAAGGTCTCTTGGTCGCTATAGGCGGTGATGCCGTACTTGAATCCCACATTCCAGTACTGGCTGATGTCGTACCGCAACAACAGATAGAAGCGGCAACCTTCATTCTGATACACAGCACTGCTATACTGGTAGACGAAGTCGCTCTCGACGGCAAAGAGCCTTGCCTCATAATCATCCACATCGAACAGTGCCAGACGGGCCGTCAAGGTCAGCGGAATCCGTTGAGGCCTGAACTGGATGTCTTCATACAGCAGCCAGCCGCCGTTTGCCTCAGTCTCATCGCCTCTATAATTTGCGTAGGCAATACGTGTCACCCATCTCCACGGGCCGCGACCATACTCAATATTGCCCTGTATCTGATGCCTATAGGTCTGTTCCAATCGGTAGGCGCCGTCCACCATGGTCGAAGGAATAATGTTCTTGCCCTTCTCTTTGAACCTATACTTCATATTTACCGCTAAGCCTCTGACATGCCGGAAAGGATGATAGAGGTCTAGCCTGTATTCATGTCCCCTGCTGGATGCATAGACCAAGTATTTCATATGTGGGAACCAGAAGTAGTCTACCGAAGCCGTAACCTCGATGTCTCCCGGCAAACGGCCTTGATAGTAGAGTGCCGCTCCAATCTCGTTTTGCGGGTAGCCATTCTGCCCCAAAGAGCTAGCATGGAGGCTATGATAGGTGGGCGAATAGTATCTGGCTTGGGAACTCAGCCGATGGCTGTTGTTCATGACAAACTCAGCCCCGACGATGGCTGCCGGACTTATATTGCTCTGTGCGCTGTCCAACGCATTATTCCGGCAGACAGCCCCTTCTCCAAAAAGCAAAAACCGCCCTCGGCGATAGGCGAAATCCAATCCTGCATTGCAATTCCTATCGCCTCGGAAAGCATTGTCATTATAGACATATGTGGCTGGAACAATCCTCTTGTCGAACTCTGTGACTGCACCCGTCAGACCTATCTTAAAATCGCTCTCCTCCAACTCTATACGGCCACCGTACAACTGCTCAACCAGCTGGTTTTTCTTGCCCACCTCGGTCTGTGTGCGATGATAGCCTGAGTTGTATATGCTCTGCACCCAGTCAATGCTACTATCGGTAGCGGCCCCTCTCGGCAGAGTGGCATCGCGGTTTACATACGAATAGAAGAGGGTCAGATTCCAGCGCTGCCTTACAGTCAGCGTTGTGGCTGCTCCTTGCAGAAAACCATACTCGGCAAAGGCACCGCTGGGCCTTAACCCCTGAGAATACTTATATATCCTACCCCCATAGGCTGTTCTGGAACCATATCCCGTCCACAGGGTCAGCCCCTGCCCAAACTGCAGATAATATTGACCCAGCACCAGCCTTTTCACATACATCCTCTTCTCTCCAATCAGTCCCTGGGTGACATATCTCCCCATGTCGTTCAGCATAAGGCTGTAACCGTAGAAGTCGAAACCCCGAGGCTGACTTGCGGCAAAGAAAGCCTCGCCGGGGTCTTTATCGCCCGATATTTGAAACTGCAAACGGTCTTGGTACTTGAAATAGTACCTCCACATCAACCTCAAGTTGTTCCCTTCGTAAATACTGTCTCTATATCCTCTAGCCTGCTCTATGGTGCCGCTGACTCCCATCACTAGGTTGCTTCTGCCGTGAGTTAGAATATCTTTTAGCGTAAGCTTCTGTGGTGTTGCAACCTTACCCACATAGGCCAAAGGGCGCAGCAATTCAACAATGGTGCTGTCGAATCCAGCCACCGCATACAGTTCCTCCAAACTCACTAATTGCCCATATAGGGCTATATAGGCCTTCAGACAATCCTGTTGAAAGTTGTCGATGAAAGGCAGCCGGGTGAGTCCCCCCATGGTGTCGTTCACGTTGAGAGGTACCTCTCGGCAAGATTCATATATCTCCAGTAAGTCTTCTACCAGTTCGTCCTCGCCCTCTTCGGTCAGCTGCTCAATATAGTTCTGCCAAACCGTAGGCAATGCCTCTTGTGCCTGTCCTATCATGGGCAGGAGAGAAAGGAACAGCCATATCAATCGTTTCCTCATGGTATATGGGTAATCAAAGGGAGATGGTCGCTAAAGCCGCCCTGGTAATGCAAGCCGACGTAAGTGCGGTTCAATTTCTTGCCCAAATATTTAGGGTCATCTGTGAGCAGGTAGTCACGAGCAAATATTTCCACCTCTAGGTCCCTGTTTGCAATCATCTGGTCTATGCATGACCAGGTGTCATGGTATTTATAGCTGCCTGAACCTTTGGGTATCTGAAACATCAGATTGCAGAATCCCTGGTCATTAGTTGAGACCCCATCGAAGCCCAAGCCCTTTCGGACAGATTCTTCCTCCAGAGAGGCATTAAAATCGCCCATAGCCAACACCAAAGCACCCGTATGTGCCTGTTGCACACTATCCATTATGGCCATCAGCCGTTGCCCTATTTCTATTCGATGACGGTCTGCCACAGCTCCTCCCAGTTTGGAAGGCCAATGGTTGACAAAGAAGAAACAGGTATCGGTGCCCTGCTTGTCCGTCAACACACCGCCTACCATCAGAATGTCGCGCGTGAAGAAAGCCTCCGCACTATCCGAAACCCCAATAGGCCTTGCCTCTGTCACCTTGAAGAGGTCGCTGCGATAAATAAGAGCACAATCTATGCCTCTCTCGTCTGGAGAGTCGAAGTGGACAAACTCATATTTGAACTTCCTAAGAGGAGTAAAGTAACACAAATCCTTCAGCACCCAGTCGTTTTCCACTTCTGCCATTCCCATCACAGCCGGCCAACCCATGGCCGCCACCACCTTGTATATCTTGTCGCGCTTATCTGCATAGCGCTTGGAAGTCCAGTGGTTGTCGCCTTGCGGGGTGAAGGCCTCGTCTGCTTTGAGCGTGTCATCCTTTGTGTCGAAAAAGTTCTCCACATTCCAAAAAGCAACGCTCCAACGAGGGCTATCCTGTGCCCTAAGAGACACAACCGAGAACAGCAGTAGCAATAGACAAAGACAGTATTTCATTCTAGAATAAAAAAAATTATCCATGATGGAGTGGCTCCATAATGGATAATATCTTGATTTGTTGTTTGAAACTGAATTATTATACTAAGTTCATCGACTTCTTGATGTCCTCAATCTTGGCATCCAGTTCTTTGTTCACGCGGTCGAAGTCAGCCTTGTCGTTCAGTGTACCCTTTACGCTGAAGTAGAACTTAATCTTCGGCTCGGTGCCGCTGGGGCGGACGGTAATCTTGTTGCCGTCTTCGGTAAAGAACTGCAACACATTGCTGGACGGCAGGTCGATGGTCTCCTTCTTGCCGGTGATGAGGTCGGTGCTTTCATGGAGTTTATAGTCTTTGAGGCAGACAACCTTGCTTCCGTTGATTTCCTTTGGAGGATTCTCGCGGTAGTTCTTCATCATCTGCTGGATTTCTTCGGCACCGCTCTTGCCCTTGCGAACCACGCTCAGCAAGCCTTCTTTATAGAAGCCATATTCTTTGTAAATATCAACCAGCACATCGAAGAAAGTCTTGCCCTGCTCGGCAGCCCAAGCGGCAATCTCGGCTATCATGGAGCACCCGGCCACGGCATCTTTGTCGCGCACAAAGTCGCCAATCATGCAGCCATAACTCTCCTCGCCGCCACCGATGAACACTTCTTTCCCTTCCAGTTCCAGAATCTTGGCTCCGATGAACTTGAAACCGGTAAGCACGTCATAGACCTTCACTCCCACCTTCTTGGCAATGTCGGCGGGCAGTTCGCTGGTGACAATGGTCTTGATGATATATTCTTTGCCAGTCAGGCGGTTGGTTTCCTTCCACTCTTTCAGCAGATAGTATATCAGCACCGAAAGAGTCTGGTTGCCGTTCAGCAGCATCCACTCGCCATCTGGGCGTTTCACTGCTACGCCAATACGGTCGGCATCGGGGTCGCTGGCAAAGACTATGTCGGCATCGATCTTCATGGCCAGGTCGACGGCCATCTTCATGGCAGCGCGCTCCTCGGGATTGGGGCTGGGGGTGGTGGGGAAATTGCCGTCGGGCACAGCCTGCTCCTTCACCACGTTTACATTGGTGAAGCCCAGTTTTTCCAGCATGGGGGGTATGAGGGTGATGCCTGTGCCATGCAACGGGGTATAGACAATCTTGATGTCGTTGTGTTTCTTTATCAGTTCGGGATGGAGGGAATTCTGTTCAATACGGTCCATATAAATTTTATCCAGCTCCTTGCCGATAATTTCTATATTGGACTCTCCACCGCTCATCTTCACATCCTTCACATCCTTAATCTTCAACACCTCATCAATCACGTTGGTGTCGTGGGGAGCAGTCAACTGGCAGCCATCGTCCCAGTAGGCCTTGTAGCCATTGTACTCCTTGGGGTTGTGGCTGGCCGTCACCATTACACCCGTCTGGCAGCCATAGTGGCGTATGGCAAACGAGAGCTCGGGCGTGGGGCGCATGCCGTCGAAGAGATATACGTGGAAACCATTGGCGGCAAGCACATTGGCAGTTATTTCGGCAAACTCGCGGCTGAAATTGCGACTATCGTGCGAGATGGCGGCCTTCAGCGGGTTGGCATTAGGGAAGCTTTTCTTCACATAGTTGGCCAACCCTTGGGTGGCCATGGCTACGGTGTACTTATTCATTCTGTTGGTGCCTACGCCCAAAATACCGCGCAACCCACCCGTGCCGAACTCTAAGTTCTTATAGAAACTTTCATTCAGTTCGTTGGGGTTGTCCATCATATCTCGAATGGCCTGCTTGGTCTGTTCGTCATATGAACCTTCTAACCAGGACTTAATGTTTGTTTTCGCCGAAGCGTCGATGTTCAGTTTTTCAATATCGATCATATCGTTATCCTTTCTTGGTCTTTATCGTTTTGTATTAATAATCTGTCTTCATTGTAGCCCTAAATGGCGTTGCAAAGTTACATCTTTTTTTTAAAATGACGAAAAAACAATTAACTAAATTATAAAAATGAGGGCTTCAATCCCTTGTTGTCAGCGGCATCTCTTCTTCTTTATGACCCCTTATGCGATCAACGATGAGGGCAATGGCACCGTCGCCAGTGACATTGCCTGCCGTGCCAAAGCTGTCCATAGCAATATAAATGGCAATCATCAGGCCTTGCATATTGGCACCGAAACCCAGCATGCTCTCCAGCAGTCCCAGTGCCGCCATGATGGCTCCGCCGGGCACTCCCGGTGCGGCAACCATAGTAATGCCCAACATCATGATGAATCCGAGATAGGTGCCAAAATCACAAGGTAGTCCCATACTCAGTGAGATGGCGTATGCCACAGCCGTAATCTTCAGAATGCTGCATGGCATGTGTATGGTGGCGCAGAGGGGAACGGTGAAACTGGCCGTCTCGCTGCGCACCCCATTTTTGATAGCCTGCTGTAAAGTAACGGGGATGGTGGCGGCCGATGAAGAGGTGCCCAGTGCCGTCACATAGGCGGGCAGCATAGTCACCAAGGCCTTAAAGGGGTTCTTCTTGGCAATGGGTCCTGCCACCAGAAAGAGGAACACCAGCTCGGTAACATGAAGCAGGAAAATGAAACCCACTATCTTAAGGAATGCGGCCAGCACTGCCCCTACATGCCCTTCGGCTCCCATTTGAAAGAAAATACCAAAGATATAAATGGGCAGGCACGGAATAATGACTTTGGTGATGACCGAGGTGATGATGTCGCGGAAGTCCACCAGAAAGCCTCTCATTGTGTTGCCGCTGATATAGGCCGTGCTGAGACCTAGAATAAAGGCCAGCACCAAGGCTGTGGTCACCGAGATGAAAGCGGGCATCTCAATGCTGAAATAGGGGGCAAGTTTGTTGCTCATGTCCATATTGCCCAGCGACGAAAGTCCGTCACCCAGTATATGGGGGTAGGCCAAACTGCACGAAGCATAAGAGAAAATACCCGAAAGCACGGTGGAACCGTAAGCCAGCAGCACGGTGATGAGCAATAGTTTGCCGGCACCCTTGCCCAAATCGGCAATGCCTGGTGCCACCAGACCAATTATCAGCAGCGGGATGAACATCCCCAAGAAGTTGCTGAAAATGGAGTTGAACGTGAGAAACACGCGCACCAGCCATCCTGGGAAGAAAAACGAACAGATAATACCCAGCGCTATGGCGATAAGAATCTTGGGCAGAATGCCGAATTTACTTAGTTTCATAACATACAGAAGTTACGTAATAAAAAAGTGAGAAGCAAAAGCGGCAAACCACTTCTCACTTCTCACTCTTCACTTTGTTATCTTGACTTACTTGTTGTAGCGCTGGCACTCTTTAGGGGTGACACAGGTGCCGGTAGCCCGGCAGACGAGTACGCGCTCTTCCAGCACTTCAGCTGCACTGGCACTGATGTCGGGACGGGTGCGGATGACCTTATAGGCCTCAAATATCATCTTGCGGGAGGTATTGCCCACATGAGTAATCTCACCGTAAGCCTCAATATAGTCGCCGGCATAAACCGGAGCCTTGAATTCAACCATATCATATGCGCAGAAGAGACCTTCGTCGCCGTCCTGTTTAATCAGAAGTTCGGTGGCCACGTCGCCAAACAGGTGAACCATGTGTGCGCCATCAACCAAATTTCCGCCGTAATGGGCGTCCTTTGCGCTCATGCGAACGCGGAGCATAGAGGTAATTGCCATAATGAATTGTCTTATTTCTTAATAATAAAATCAACAAAAATACCGGGGGTCTTCACATTCTCGGGAGCGATGTCACCGTTCTTGACGATTTCCTGGGGCTCAACAATCACCACATCGGCAGCCGTAGCCATCATGGGGCTGAAATTCTGCGAAGTGCCCTTGTAGACCAAGTTACCCATCTCGTCGCTGATGTTGGCACCAATAATGGCCACATCGGCACGCACGGGTTTCTCCAGCAGGTATTCCACACCGTCGACGGTGATTTTCTGCTTGCCGTTCTCAACCACGGTGCCCAGACCGGTGGTGGTCAGCACGCCGCCAAGGCCTGCGCCCGCAGCGCGAATCTGCTCGGCCAGCGTGCCCTGGGGCTGGAGGGTGACATGGAGTTCGCCGGCATTCATCTGGTCGATAGTATTGTTGTTGGTACCGATATGGGTAGCGATGAGGTTCTTCACCTGATGGTTCGTGATAAGTTTGCCCACGCCTACTTCGGGATATGCGGTGTCGTTGCAGATGATGGTCAGGTCCTTCACGCCCTTTTCAACCAGCGCGTCTATTAAAGCAATGGGATTGCCTACTCCGAGGAATCCGCCTACCATTACAGTCATGCCGTCCTGAATTTTGTCGGCAGCTTCTTTTACAGATATGAATTTACTCATAATGACATATTTTTTTATTTAATCTTCATTCTTGATATACTCTTAACGTCTGTTTATTAGTCGTTTCAACACAAAAAGCAACTTGCGTATCACACTCAATTACAAATTGCAAATATAAGAATTTTTTCTGATACCGAAAAAAATTTTGTCTATTTTATAAATTCTGTGTACTTTTGCAACAAATTTTGAGTTATTATTATTGCTCAAACAAAAATAGAAAAACAGCATGAAAAGAACAGTAATAATACTGGCAGTGGTGATGGCTTTCTGTGGCTTAGCCAACGCACAGGACTATGTGGTCCCCGTCGAAACCTGGGACTATGAGGAAATTAACGGCAGCAACTATCATGGCTACAATTTCAGCGAAAGCTGGGATGTCGATTTCATCATCGAGAATCAGGACGGCCGCTACACACCCACCGAGGAAGACGTGGCCGAAGCCGAGCGTCTGATACAGAAACGCCTCGCCTATGTCAACCGCTACCATATCAATCAGGAAGGCATGTGTCCCGTCATTGATGAGCACATCCGCAAGTACGAGCGCCAGTATGTCGGCTTCACCGACATCACCGGCTGCCACATCGTTTGGGTCAACTTCGTGTGGGACGACAACATCGGCGACCGCCTCACCCAGGACATCGTCCTCACCGAGGGCGGCTGCGGCCACTACTGGCACATCAAAGTCAACCTCACCACAGGCAAAGTCTATGGGCTGGAGGTCAACAGCGACGGCGACGTCAAGTACCTGCCCCGCTCCAAGAAACCTGCCCACCGCATCAGCCGTCCCAAGCAGCCTCAGGCTCCTGCCAAGGTTCGCAAGACTGGCATCCCCCACGACCCCAACGAGGCTCGCTTCTGAGTCCTGAACCCCGAATCTGTTTGCCTGAGCCAGTGGGTATTTAGCATTTGATAAGTATACACAAGACTCGGAATCACCACACTTATGAAACAAATAGCAACCCTCCTTTTCTCGTTCCTACTAGTTTTCTCCGTCCAGGCGCAGAAACCGCGTCCCGATGCCTTTCCGCCCGTGCCGGACACCCTGGCCCCCAAGGTGGTCAACATGGCCTCCACTCTTGAAGAGATGGCCTCGTGGAACCGCTATCCAACCTATGAAGTCTATGTGGCCATGATGCAGCGTTTTGCTGCCGACTATCCCAGCCTTTGCCACCTCGACACCATCGGCACCTCCGTCCAGGGCCGCCTCATCCTCTCGCTGGCCATCACGGGTTCCAACCCCACCGACAACTACCGGCCCGAATTCCTCTATAGCTCCACCATGCACGGCGACGAGGTCACCGGTTTCTACCTCATGCTTCGTCTTTGCGACACCCTCCTGAGCAGCTACGGCACCTCCGCCGAAATCACCAACCTCCTCGACCGTGTACGCATCTACATCAACCCCCTCTCCAACCCCGACGGCACCTATCGCTCAGGCAACCACACCGTGGCGGGCTCCATGCGTTACAACGCCAACTATGTCGACCTCAACCGCAACTACCCCGACCCTTTCGGCACCGACCCACTGAACCCCCTCCAAGTCGAAAACGAAGCCATGATTCAATATGTCCAAAATCACCACTTCCGCCTCAGTGCCAACCTCCATGGCGGCAGCGAGGTGATGAACTACCCCTGGGACAGTTTCACCTCCTTCCAGCAACTCAACGAGCATGCCACATGGTGGAAAGAGGTGGGCAAACGCTTTGTCGACACCTGCCGGATTTATGACAGTCAGCGATTCCGCGACGTGACCAGCAGCGGCTATATCAACGGTGGCGACTGGTACGTCATCAGCAACGGCCGTCAGGACTATTTCAACTACTACCACAACATGCGCGAAATCACCATGGAACTCTCCTCCGCCAAGACCCTCTCCAGCGACCGCCTCCCCCACTACTGGCACTGCATGTCGCACTCCCTCATCAACTATATCAAAGAAATCCTCGCCATCCCCAACGACACCCCTGTGGACATCACGGAGCCCGCCAACAACAACGCCTTCCGTGTCTACCCCAACCCCACCCACGGACATGTCACGGTGGTCACCCCCTCCAATGTCTACCACTACAACCTCTCCAACCGTCCTGCCGGAATCTATTTCCTCACCGTGGAAGGCCGCCCCGTAAAAGTGGTCAAACTGTAGCCAATGGGGCCCTACACCCACATCTCCGTGGCCGTCCCCCTCTTGGCCGAACTCGACAACCTGCCGTTGCTGCTCAATCGGCTGCGCCGCCAGTCCTTCCGCCATTTCACCCTTTACTGCTGTGTCAACAATGTCGAAGGAGGATCAGGTTTCGAAGAGAACCAGCAATGCCTACAGCTCCTGTCACAAGTGTCCGACCTACCCTTGGTGGTCATCGACCGCAGTTCTCGCGGCAAGGGGTGGAGCGGCAAGCGCAAAGGCGTAGGTTGGGCCCGCAAAGTGCTGTTCGAGCAAATCCTCGCCGAGCACGACAACAATGAAGTGGCCGTCAGCCTTGATGCCGACACCGACTTCGACCCCGACTATCTACTGGCCCTCCTTGCCACCCTCAACGCCCATCCCCACAGCAGTGCCTTCAGCGTCCCCTACTATCACCCCCTCTGCGGCCAAGAAGTCCTCGACCGTCCTATGCTGCGCTACGAGTGCTACATGCGCCACTATTTGCTCCAACTGCTCCGCATCGGCAGTCCCTACGCCTTCACCGCCCTGGGCAGTGCTATTGCCTTCCCCCTCTGGGCCTACCAGCGGGTGGGCGGCATCACCCCGCTTCAAGGGGGCGAAGACTTCTACCTGATGCAGAAATTTGCCAAGACGGGCACCCTAGTCAGCCAATTCGCCCAGCCCTACAGCAGCCGCCACCTGGCCGTCCGCCCCCAAGGACGCGCCTCTGCCAGAGTCCCCTTCGGCACCGGTCCCGCCATTGCCCGTGGAGTGGAGGGCATGGAGGAGAGCTACCCCTTCTACAGCCCTGCGGGGTTCGATGCCGTCAAAGCCACCTTCGATGCCTTCCCCGCCCTCTTCGATGCTGACGTAGAAACGCCCATGAGCCCCTTTCTGCGACAGCAGCTTGGCACCCATGACCTCTGGCAGCCCCTGCGTGCCAACTTCAAGCGGCGCGACCTCTTTGTCCACTCCTGCGCCGAGCGGGTCGACGGCCTCCGCATCCTCCAGTTCCTCAAAGCCAATCCCGCCTTCCGCCTCAGCCCCTCACAGCTCCCTGTCGACTTCCTCCACGACCCCATCCCTACCCTCAACGCCTACCGCGACCAACTCTTTGCCGAGGAAATGGTGCTGAGGACCCGCTAAACGCAGCCTCTTCCCTATCCCATTCCCCTCCCGATTCGCTTAAAGGGAATGAGCAAAAAGCAAGCCCCCATTTTCAGCAAACAGTATTATTTTTACCTTTCCTGAGCCTTTCGCCCAAATGTAAACCACTATCATTTTGTTATACACACGCTATCTCACCGCAATGTAAACGGCCAAAAAATGTTTATATAGCGATTAGTCAATGGTTCCGGAACTGACGAAGGGCGCAACGGCAATAAAGCCTCGCTCTATATTTTCGCGCGTGTATAATAATAGGGCCTGTTTTGCGTTATGAATAGAGATATGGAAGAAAAGAACATAATAGAGATTAAGAACAAACGGGCAGAGTACGAGTACTTTCTGGTGGACGACTACACGGCTGGACTGGTGCTGACGGGCACCGAAATCAAGTCTATCCGCGACGGCAAGGCCAACCTGACCGACAGCTACTGTGTATTCATCGGCAACGAACTGTTTGTGCGCGGAATGCACATTTCGGAGTACCGTTTTGGCTCCTACCTGAACCACGCCGCCAAGCGCGACCGTAAACTACTGCTGAACAAGCGCGAACTGCGCAAACTGCAAAACAAAATCAAGGAGCGCGGCTACACCATCATCCCGGTAAAACTCTTCGTCAACCCCCAAGGCTACGCCAAACTGCTCATCTCCCTGGCTAAGGGCAAAAAGTTCTACGACAAGCGCGAGAGCATCAAAGAGAAAGACACCAAACGCGACCTTCAGAAAGTTCTGAATTCTAAATTCTGAATATAATGACTGCGGTATATAAGTTCGGCGGGGCATCCGTCAATAGCACAGAGGCGGTGAGAAACATGGCCTCCATCGTCAAGAGATATGCTGGCGAGCAGTTGGTGATTGTGGTTTCAGCCATGGGCAAGACCACCAACAGGCTGGAGCAGCTGGTGCCGGGGGTGCGCCCCAGGGCCGAACACCCAGCCCTGCTGGAGCAGCTGAGGGACTACCACCGGCAGATAATCGGCGGGCTCTTTGCCAACCCACAGCACCCCGTGGTGGCCGACTTCGACAGCCTGATGGCGCAATTGGCCGAGCAGTGCGACAAAGAACCCACCAACTACAACTTCGACTACGACCAGACGGTGTGCTTCGGCGAGCTGATGTCCACCACCATCATCAGCCACTACCTCAACTCCATCGGGCTGGAGAACCTGTGGGTGGACGTGCGCCAAATCATCTGCACCAACCAGAACTACCGCGAGGGCATCGTCGACTTTGAGCAGACGGAGGCAGCGACCAGGCAATTCATGGCCTCACATGCCAACACGCGCACCTTTGTCACCCAAGGCTTCATCGCCGGCACTGCCGACGGCCACACCACCACCCTGGGGCGCGAGGGGAGCGACTACAGTGCCTCGATCCTCTCCTACTGCCTGAATGCCGATCGCATGACCATCTGGAAAGACGTGCCAGGCTTCCTCAACGCCGACCCCAAGTTCTTCCCCGACACGGTCAAGATAGAGGAGATACCCTACAACGAGGCCATAGAGCTGGCCTACTACGGTGCCAGCGTCATCCACCCCAAGACGGTGAAACCCATACAGAACAAGAACATAGAGCTGGACATCAAGTCCTTTGTCACCCCCGAGGCAGAGGGCTCCAAGATTGGCCCCTTCGACACCATCCGCCCCCTCACCCCGCTCTACATCGTCAAGCAAAACCAGACACTCCTCTCCATCCTGCCCAAAGACTTCAGCTTCATAGCCGAGGAGAACCTGCAGACCATCTTCGCTGCCCTGGCCGGACTGAACATACGCGTGAACCTGATGCAAAACTCGGCCCTGAGTTTCTCCATCTGCATCGACGACAACGAAATGCTGCTCGCGGGGCTGCAAGAAAAACTGGGCGAGCAGTTCCATCTGCGCTACAACCGTGGGCTGAAACTCATCACCATCCGCTACTACACACAGGAAATCATAGACAAGATTGTGGCCGGAAGACCCGTGCTGCTGCAACAGCGCTCGCGCACTACCACCCAACTAATCGTCGGGTAACGTAGGCCACACCGATCTTTTAACCACACCAAAATAGTATAACTGATTTCTATGAAAACCATTCTCCCGTCACACACCTCATCATTGAGCCGACTGAACCGAATGCTAGCCGGGAAGCAATATGCCGACAGCCGCTTTTTCATCCTTGTGGATGAGAACACCTACAACCACTGCCTCGTGCCGCTGGTGTCGCATGTGAGCCACCTGCAAGAGGCAGAATTCCTTGAAGTGCCCGTGGGCGAAGACTGCAAAGACCTGGCCATAGCCCAGCAGCTGTGGGAAACCCTGCTGGAAAGCGGTGCCGACCGGGACACGGTGCTGGTGAATCTGGGCGGAGGCTGCGTGAGCGACCTGGGTGGATTTGTGGCTGCGGGCTTCAAACGCGGCATAGGCTACATCAACATCCCCACCACCCTCATAGGCATGGTGGACGCCGCCATTGGGGGCAAGACAGCCGTGAACTTGGGCGGCAGCAAAAACCAAGTGGGTTTCTTCCATCAGCCCTACATCACCTGCATTGACCCGCTTTTCCTCGACACCCTGCCCGACGAGGAACTATTGGGCGGCGTGTTCGAAATGCTCAAAACTTTCCTCATAGGCAACCCCGAGCAATATCAGGCCCTCGGCGACATGCTCTTGGGCGGCACCCTTGAGGTTCGGGCCGACATGATTGCCACCTGTGCCGAAATCAAGAGTGCCGTGGTGAAGGCCGACCCAAAAGACCAAGGCATCCGCCACATACTCAATCTGGGCCACACCTTCGGCCATGCCATCGAGTCGTTCAGCCACCACGAAGGGCAGCAGCCCCTCGGCCACGGCATGGCCGTGGGGGTGGGACTGGTGTGCGCCCTCTACCTCTCGGTGAAGAAACTGAGACTGGCCACGGAACATCTCGACCGCTACCGCCAGGTGGCAGCAAAACTGACACAGTTGCCCCAATACACACTGAAAGACACCGAAGAGATTCTGACCTATATGCGCCAGGACAAGAAGAATGCCGCAGGCGAGATTCGCTGTGTGCTGCTACAGGACATAGGGGCTCCGGTGATAGACATAGCCGTGGACGAAAACGAAATCCGCGACTCGTTGCTAAAGATAAAATAAACCAGACATCATGATGAATTTTAACTTTTTAATCCTAGTTGCCGTCATAGCCGTCCTCTCCATCATACTATTAATCAAACGAGAGCGGGACAATAAGAAACAGGAGGCAGTGTCCTTTGAGGAGACCCAGACCAAAGCCGAATTCCGCATATTGGAAGTGAAGGATATGACAGACGAGAAGGTGCAGGAGACCATTGAATTTCTTCAAGAAATAAGCGAAGGCAACACCCTGCCTACACCCGTCATCGAGCGCAACGGCAACACGGTGCGTTTGAAACTAGAAGCGCGAGTGGGCCTTTACGACTTTGCCAGCTGCGTGAACAACTTCATCTTTTCTGACGAGGCGGGCAAGACATACGAGGTGATGGGTCGGTACCCCATTGCCACGGCCACACTCGACAAAAAGGAAATCAACAACACCTTCCTCACCTTTTACACACCGTCAACCCTAGAAGAAGAGGATTTCCAGTGCGCCTTCTTCAAAACCAAGGAGGGCAAGAAGTACCGCTACGACCTTGGGCTTAAAAGAATTGACAAAACAGAAAAAGAATAACCTCCAACGATGTATCTGGAACTTCTCTCCCCAGCCAAGAACTACGAGCAAGGCCGCGAAGCCATCAACCACGGGGCCGACGCGGTCTACATAGGGGCCGCCAACTTTGGGGCCCGCGTGGGGGCTGCCAACAGCCTAGCCGAAGTTGAGCAGTTGACCCGCCACGCCCACCTCTACCATGCCAAGGTCTTTGCCACAGTCAACACGCTCCTGTTCGACACCGAGGTGGAGGAGGCCGTGTGGCTGATGCACCAGCTGTACAATATAGGGGTCGATGCCGTCATAATGCAGGACTTGGGGCTGCTGGAATGCGACCTGCCACCCATAGAACTCCACGCCAGCACCCAGACCCACAACGCCTCGCTGGAGCGCATTCAGTTCATGGAACGGGTGGGGTTCAAACGTGTGATTCTGGCACGAGAGACCTCGCTGGAACAGATGCGGGAGATACGCCGCAACACTACGGTAGACTTGGAGGCCTTTGTGCAAGGGGCCCTCTGCGTGAGCTACAGCGGGCAGTGCTACATGAGCCAGTACCTCAACGGCCGCAGCGGCAACCGCGGCTGTTGCAGCCAGCCTTGCCGCTCCGCCTACGACCTCTACAACCAGCGTGGCGAACTGCTGCAAAAGGGGCAGCACCTGCTGTCGCTCAAAGACTTCTCCGCAGCCAGCCACCTACAGCAGATGATAGACGCCGGCATTACCTCATTCAAGATTGAAGGGAGGCTGAAAGACATGGGCTATGTGAAGAACGTGACCGCCTACTACCGCCGGCTGCTGGACGACATCATGGCCCACCGCAGCGACTGCCGTCCCGCCTCGTCGGGGCACACCGAGCTGTACTTTGTGCCCGACTTGGAGAAAACCTTCAACCGTGGCTTCACCGACTATTTTCTTCAGGAGCGCAAACCCATGGCCACCCTGAACACACAGAAGTCGCTAGGCAAGAAACTGGGACCTGTCATCAAGATCGACGGCAACAATATCACCCTCCGCAGCCCCGAACCGCTCACCGCTGGCGACGGGCTCTGCTTCTTCAACCCCAAAGGCGAACTGGAAGGCTTTCTGGTCAACCGTGTCGGCGGCAACACCTTCCAGCCCAACCGTATGCCCGGCGGACTGGCCGTTGGCACCCTGCTGTGGCGCAACCACGACCAAGCGTTTGAGAAACAGCTACAGAGGCGTACCAGCAGCCGCAAGGTGGCAGTCACTGCCACCCTCGCCGACACCCCCAATGGGCTGCAACTGCAACTGCTGGACAGCGACGGCTGCCAGGCCGCGGCCAGCATCGAATGCACCAAAGAGACCGCACAGAACCCCCAACTCGCCCAAGAGCAGACAGACAAACAACTGCGTAAAATGGGCGACACCATTTTTCAGACATCAGAAATCCACTACCGCCTCGGCGGGGCCTATTTCCTCCCCTCCGCACTCCTAGGCGACCTGCGCCGCAAGGCAGTGGCCGCTCTGGAAGAAGCACGTCTGGCATGGCACCTGGCAAGGCGGGGCCACAGTGCCCCACTGGCCGAAAGGCAGGCCAACACCACCCCCTACTTTGAAACAGCAGTGGACTATCGAGCCAACATCCTCAACCAGCAAGCCAAGCAGTTCTACCGTCGTCATGGAGTGCAGCAAATGGAATACGGCCTAGAGCGAACCCTCGACTACCACGGCAAGGCCCTTATGACCACCAAATACTGCATCCGCTACGAACTTGGCTGCTGCCTGCAAGGCAAAAATGCCAAGCCTGACAAACTCCACATTGACAACAACGACCAGCTGTATCTCCACAACAACAAACACTGGTTCGGCCTGCATTTCGACTGCCGCAACTGCCAGATGCTTATCACCGCCGAAAAGATACCACTAAAGACAAAATAGCGGAATTCCACACATTTTTATTGCGAAAAATACGTTAATGAACTATAATTGCAAAACTCAACCCTATGCTTAACGTACTACTACTGAACGGAAGTCCACAAGCCACCGGATGTACTTTCACTGCTTTGAAAGAGATGGCCACCACGCTGGAAAAAGAGGGCGTGGCAACCGAGATTGTCCATGTGGGCCATCAAGACATACGTGGCTGCATTGGCTGCGGACGCTGTGCCGAACTGGGGCGCTGCGTATTTGACGACCTGGTGAACAAACTGGCTCCCAAACTGGAGGCCGCCGACGGGTTGGTGGTGGGTTCTCCGGTCTACTACGCTTCGGCCAACGGTACGCTGACCAACTTGTTGGACCGCCTTTTCTTCAGCACCCCTTTCAGCAAACGCATGAAGGTGGGAGCCGCTGTCTGCTCGGCCCGCCGGGGTGGGACCACAGCCACCTTTGACCAGCTGAACAAGTACTTCACCATCTCGGAGATGCCCGTGGCCAGCGGCCGCTACTGGAACATGGTGCACGGCAATTCGGCCGAAGAGGTCATGCAGGACATTGAAGGGCTGCAGAACATGCGCATCCTGGCCCGTAACATGGCCTTTCTGCTCCGCGCCATTGCCGCAGAACGCAGCCTGAACGGCCTACCCAAAGAAGAACCCGAAATCCACTATACCAACTTTATTCGCTAAAGCCCTGCCACCTGACGGAGCGAAAACTATGCCCGAAACACAAGAAGACATCATCACGGCCCAGTCGCTGGCTGACACCGCCCACTTCCAAGAGGAGGGCTATATCACCCACGCTTTATGCCGCAGGGGCAGCTGCTCCTTTGTCCTCGGCAGTGCCCAGCACTGCCTCTCGGCGGGCGACTGCCTCATCATACCGCAGCAGAGCCTACGCCTGCGCAATCTGCACGAGAGTCCCGACCTGCAAATAGAGGTGATCTATGTTTCGGTCGAATTCATAGCCATGGCCACCCCTCAGAGCAACTACGGCATGCACGGACACCTGGCTTTGTTTGAGAATCCCGTCATGCATCTCAATCCCGAGCAACAGAAGGTATGCTCCATCAACTTTGAGTATATCCGACAACGGTTGGAACTGTCCCACCATCATTTCCACCGCGATGCCATGCTCAACGCCATCCAGTGCATGATTATCGACTTCTTTGACTTTCATGTGGAGCTCCATGGCAAACGGGCAGTCACCAATCAGCAGGCCAACATTATGCAGGCATTTATGGCTCTCCTTGAAAGGGGCGACTACCGCCAGCATCGGCAGGTGGCCTACTACGCATCGGAGGTATGCGTTTCGCCAAAATACCTCAGCGAGGTGTGCCACCGCGTGAGCGGCCAGTCGGCCATTTACTGGATTACGCTCTACACCTCACTTGAAATCAGCCGGCTGCTTCGGCGGCGTGACCTCACCTTGGAACAAATCAGCGACCAACTAGGTTTCTCCTCTCCCAGCCATTTTGTGCGCTACGTAAAGAAGAACCTCGGTGCCTCGCCCAGCGAATTCCGCTCCTGACCCCTGCCTGCAAGAAACGGCATTCTCTATAATTATTACCGCAAAAAATGCAACGGCCATTCCAAAGAATTGCCGTATTTTTGCATTTCGAAAAAACAGCATGTTAGAAAACGATAAACAACATATTAGCAACAACTTAATAGTATGATTATGACTAGTCAGAACACTATCACATTGAGGGGTGGCGTGGAAATGCCCCTGCTGGGCTATGGTGTATTTTTGGTACCGCCTGCCGAGGCTGAAAGGTGCGTGAGCGAAGCTCTAAGTGTCGGTTACCGCATGATTGACACTGCCCAAGCCTACTACAACGAGGAAGGCGTGGGCGCAGCCGTCCACAAAAGCGGCATCGCCCGCGAGGACATCTTCCTGGTTACCAAAGTATGGATAAGCAACAATGGTGAGGCCCGCGCTGCTGCCAGCATCGACGAGAGCCTACGCAAACTGCAGACTGACTATATCGACCTCCTGTTGATTCATCAAGCCTATGGCGACGTCTTCGGCTCCTGGCGCGCCATGGAGAAGGCCTACCGCGACGGCAAGGTGCGTGCCATCGGGGTGAGCAATTTCCAGGAAGCCCGCTTCTTCGACTTCGCCCATTACGTCGACATCAAACCTATGGTCAACCAACTGCAATGCAATGCCTTCGTCCAGCAAAAGGATATCGAACCCCTGATGAAAGAGAACGACTGCCACCTGATGGCCTGGGGGCCACTGGGCGGACAGGGCGTGGACGGCATCGTGCAGAACGAACTCCTAGGCCACATCGGCAGCCGCTACGGCAAAAGTGCCGCTCAGGTGGCACTCCGCTGGCTCACACAGCGCGACATCGTCGCCATTCCCAAAAGTTCTCACCGCGACCGCATGGAGCAGAACTTCAACATTTTCGACTTTACCCTTACCGATGATGAGATGGCCAAGATTGCCACACTCAACCAGCACGACAGCGGCAACATCAATTTTTCCGACATACAGTTTGTCAAACACCTTATAGAGACTTATGGCTAAAACAGCCAACGGACGGAGGAGGCTGCGCACCCTTGCGATTGCCTTTACGCTCCTGCTGCCGCTACTCGCCAATGCCGCCACGACTATCAATTTTCTACACCCCAGCACGATGACCGAAGAAGAAAAGATTAAAGAACTATACAAGACGATGTGCATTGCCATGATCGACAAGGACACCGCCACCCTTTCGTCCATCCACGACGACAGCTTTATGTTGGTGCACATGACCGGCATGCGGCAGAGCAAGCAGCAGTATATCGATGCCATTGCCGACGGAACACTGAACTATTTCACCGTCCGCCACGATGTCCTGGAGGCCACCGTGAAGGGCGACAGCGCCACCCTGCTGGCCCGGAGCCAGGTGTCGGCAGCCGTCTTTGGCGGCGGACGCCACTCCTGGCGGCTGCAGCTGCACTTCCATCTCATCCGCCGCGATGGCCGATGGCTGTTCTCACACTGCGAGGCCTCGACATACTAATATAGATATCAACACAAAACAGATAACTAAAAACTTTATGAAAAAAATGAATCTTTTGATGCTTACGGCCGCCTTGCTTCTGACTTGCGGCTGCAACAACAAACCCGTCGACCCCCCTGTGGAGCCCCAACTCGAAGGGGCCACAGTTTACATGACCACCGAAATCACCCCCGAGTCACTCATCCGCATTTATGAAGCCTTGGGTGTGAAAGCCGAAGGCCGTGTGGCTGTGAAGATAAGCACTGGCGAGGCTGGCGGCCACAACTACCTCAAACCCGAGCTTATCGGGCCTCTCGTTCAGCTGGTGGGCGGCAAGATTGTCGAGTGCAACACCGCCTATGCCGGCAAGCGCATGAACACCGCCGACCACCAGGCCGTCATTGCCGACCATGGTTTCAATGCCATTGGAGGCGTGGACATTATGGATGCCGAAGGGGAGATTAAACTGCCCGTCCGCGACACCACCTACATGAAGTACAACCTCGTGGGCAGCCACCTGCAGAACTATGACTTCATGATTAATCTGGCCCACTTCAAAGGGCACGCCATGGGCGGCTTTGGCGGCGTGCTCAAAAACCAAAGCATCGGCGTGGCCTCACGCAACGGCAAGACCTATATCCACACCAACGGCCAGAGCGAGGACTACCGTCAGCTATGGAACTACATCCAACCCGAGAACCAAGATAAGTTCCTCGAATGCATGGCCACCGCCGCCGCTGCCGTTGCCGACCACTTTGGCGACAAGATTATCTACATCAACGTGATGAACAACCTCTCTGTGGACTGCGACTGCGACAGCCATCCCGCCGACCCCGAGATGAGCGACATTGGCATTCTGGCCTCCACCGACCCCGTGGCTCTCGACCAAGCCTGCCTCGACCTTGTCTTTAACCACGCCGACACCGCCGGCAACGATGCCACCTCACTCAAAGAGCGCATCACCGACCGCCATGGCGTCCACACCATCGAACATGCCGAAAAGATTGGTCTCGGCACCCGCAAATACCACATCGTCAACATCGACAAATAATACAACCTCATGAAAATAAAGACATTCCTGGCCCTGTTCTGTGCCCTAGGCCTAACCCTGGGTTGCAGTGGCCAGTCAAAAAAAGAAGTAAAAACACAAAAAGTCAAAAACAATATGAGCAAATCTATCGTCATCTTCTTCTCCCACGCAGGTGACAACTACAGCGTGGGCAACATCGAAGTAGGCAACACCAAAATCGTGGCCGACTATATCAGCGACATAGCCGGTGCCGACCAGTTCGAAATCGTCACACACAAATACGACGGCATGGCCTACACCCCACTCATCAACCTCGCCCAAGAGGAAGCCAAGAAAGGCGAACTGCCTCCTTATGAGGGCAAGGCACCCGACCTCTCGCAGTACGACACCGTCTTCATCGGCG
>DFDY01000089.1:0-2887 GCA_002368955.1 Bacteroidales bacterium UBA3816 | reverse complement strand
ATGTTCACCCTCTTCCGCGACATCAACCTCGACGGCAAAACCGTGGTCCCCTTCACCACCCATAAAGGCAGCGGTCTGGCCAGCTGTGTCAGCGACGTAAAAAAGGCCTTCCCCAAGGCCAATGTGGCCGCCGGTTTCTCCATCTACGGCCACGAAGTCCGCTCCGGACGTGCCAAGGTTGAGAAATGGCTTAAAGGTTTGGGTTACTAACTATCTAGCAACGTCCATATCAGTGGAGGTGGGCACCCTTATGTGTGCCACCTCCTTTTTTTAAAAGGCCCCTCATAATTGTCCCATTTTGGCAGAAACACAGCAACCCAGCAGGTCGATACTGAAGAAAAATACCATCCTTGACAGAAAATATCAATCATCTATAAATCAACCATGTATGCGAGGCCTGAAATTCACTAGGGAAAAATAGGGAAAATAAAGGGATTTTTCCATGAAAAAAGATAGTATTTTTGCATCTTGAAAAAAGGGCCAAACCCATATTAATGGCCCATGGAAAAAGATAAAAAGAAAGGATAGAATCATGAAAATATCACGTTTAATAAGCGCCATACTATTAGGAGTTGCTCTCGTAGCTTTTACTCCCGCCTATGCCCAGCGTGGCGGTGGCGGTCGTAGCGGTGGCAGCAGCAGCAGCCATAGTAGTGGCAGCCGTGGCGGTGGCAGCTTCTCCAGCAGCCGTGGCTCCAGTTCCAGTTTCTCCAGCTCCTCCAGCCGTTCCAGCTCTTCTTTCAGCCGCTCTAGCTCATCGCCCAGCCGCTCTAGCTCTTCTTCCAGATCTTCATTCAGCTCTTCTTCGAATTCTTCTTCCCGCCTCTCTGACATCTCTGGTTCTTCTAGTTCCAGCAATTTCAGAAGTTCCTCGTCGTACAACTCTGGTAGCGGACGCGGCAGTGGCAGATCAAGTAGCCTCATTGGGAATGACGCACCCGCCCATCTCTCCCGCACGGGCAGCGTCCCCACCCAAGGACGCGGCAGCCAGACAGGCATGACAACCACCGGGCGTGGCGATGCCGCCCGCACCTCCAATGCACAGCTCGGCAATGGCCGCCCCAGCGGCACCCCCCCCGAAGTCAGCGGCGGCGGCTCCCATCCCCATCCTCACCCCCACCCTTCGCCCTACTTCATGCACCCCCATCACCACCACGTGGTGCACTGTCACCAACTTTATTGGGATCCCTGTCCTCCACGCCACCTCTACTGGCCAGGATTCTGGGTCTATTGCGACAGCTACTGGTATGACTACTACGTGACCGACCTACCTATGGTGCGCAGCTACATCAAAGAGACTTACAAAATGGAACTTGTGACCTATGCCATCAGCGGCGACTACATGTACGCCTTGGTCAGCGACCCCAACGGCCACACCTACCTACAGATATATGACAAAAACGACAAACTTCTGGCCGAGCAACAAGTCAGCCACAAATACATAAAGATGGAAATTGATGCCCAGAATGGCGGCTGCTGGATAATGAAAAAGAGAGACCGCGACCCGCTCCTCTTCCTCTATGCCGACGGCCAACTGCTCATCTACGAGGCCGACAAATAAAACAAGGTACCCACATTTCAACATTTCTATACTAGGTTATTCTAGCAAGGGTCCCTGCTGGGGCTCTTGCTTTGTTCTTATATATCACCTGTGCCCTCTCACAATTATCGAAGAAAACTGTGCCACCCCACGGGGTGCATTATGATGCCTGCTCTGCGGCAAAAGCAACTCACCCCCCCTACCCAAAAGACAGAGCCCCGCCCCTACCGCTCCAGATCATAAACAATTGAAAAACGAAACTCCACCACTAAATGATTCGAATCGATAACGGGCCAAAAATATACCAGTGGTGGGGTTTCTGGAGCCAAAGCACCATGCACAATAAAGGTTGCAGCCATAGAGGTTCCCCTTCAGCAAAAAAAATAATTTCTATAATCAAAAAAAAATACGTATTTTTGCAAAACCAAAATATGAACATAAACAATAGACATATAAACGTGAGCAACATTTTCTTAAACATCAAGAAAAGAGACGTTTATGACTATCTGTAAGCCATAGGGCACACATGGGCCGTATGGTTGTTAATCATGCCTCGCCGCAGGCATTCATTGTATTTTGGAAATCAATTCATTCATTTAACATCAATTTAAAAATCTAATATTATGGAATTACCATTTGCTGAAGCGTGGAAAATCAAAATGGTCGAACCCATTAAGAAATCCACCCGCGAACAACGCGAAAAATGGCTCGAAGAAGCCCACCAGAACATCTTTATGCTCAAGAGCGACTACGTCTACATCGACCTGCTGACCGACTCCGGCACCGGTGCCATGAGCGACCGTCAGTGGAGCGCCATGATGATGGGCGACGAGAGCTACGGCGGTGCCCGCTCCTTCTACCACATGAAGGACACCATCACCGAAATCACCGGCTTCGACTATGTCATCCCCACCCACCAGGGCCGCGCAGCCGAGAACGTGCTGTTCAGCTACCTCGTAAAACCTGGCATGGTAGTGCCCGGCAACGCCCACTTCGACACCACCAAGGGCCACATCGAGAGCCGCAAGGCCTTCGCCATCGACGTCACCGTCCCCGAGGCCTACGACACCCAGCTCGAAGTCCCCTTCAAAGGCAACGTCAGCCTTGAAAAACTGGAGAAAGTGCTCCAGGAGAACAAGGGCAAGGTTCCCTTCATGGTCCTCACCGTCACCAACAACACCGTCGGCGGCCAGCCCGTCAGCATGAAGAACATCCGCGAGACCTGCGAACTCTGCCACAAATACGGCGTACCCGTCAACATCGACAGCGCCCGCTTCATTGAGAACGCCTACTTTATCAAGACCCGCGAAGAAGGCTATGCCGACAAGACCCTCCGCGAGATCTGCA
>DFDY01000045.1 GCA_002368955.1 Bacteroidales bacterium UBA3816 | reverse complement strand
GAGACCGGCTGGGGCGTGAAGTCCGTCGGGTCCCCTTCGACACCCCTCATATGCAGTTGACCCTCCGTCACCTCCCCGCCGGGCTCTACTACGTCACCCTCGTCACCCCGGCGGCCACCCTCACGCGCCGACTGCTGCTGCAATAACCACATCACAGGCAAAACAAAAAGGCTCTAGTTTGATAAAAGACTGATTTTTAGCAGTCTCGAAGAGGCTGAATCTCAATAACGTTGCGAAAGGTTGAGCGCAAAGAAAGCTTGCTTGCTTTGCCGAGACCTAGCAACGTCTCGCAGAAACCCCATACTAAGCGACCAACGGGAGCGCAGTGTGGGGATAGCGAAACCCCTACTACTCAGCGTGTCGAAGACACGCCACATTGAGAAATACGAGCAAGAATCAGTCATACTTTGTACTAGAGCGTTGGTAATTCGACAAATGGATTGTCTATTCACTTTTCACTTTTCGTTGAACTGAAAAGATATTGTCCATAAAGAGTCCCACGCGGTTGATGACCGGGCAGGCGCGGCAGTCCGTGAAGCGGATGCGCACCCCCTTGGTGGTATAGGTGTCGGTGAGCAGGATGCGCTTATAGCCAATAGTGCTGGCCGAGGCAACGGTCTGCCACTTGCCGCCTGCCAGCACCTGCACTTCGAAACCCTCTACCCGCTGCCCCAAGGGTATATATTCCTGCAACATCACGCGGTTGAAGGTCACCGCCTTGGCAAAGGAGAGCGTAAGGGTGGGCCGTAGGCACCAGTCGTCCACCGCCCAGTACTTGTGGTAGTGGGTGTCCGCCACGTTGGCGGCGCGGTAGGCTTTCATCCTCTCGCCCCGCACGTTGGAGGCATAGACATAGGCCTGCCGGGCCAGGTCATGGCCGAAGATAGAGTCCAGGGCGGCCCGAAACTCCACCACCCTGGCCGAGTCCTCGGCATCAATCAGTCCTCGGCGGTCGGGCGGCACATTGAGCAGCAGCACCGCGTTTCGGCCCACACTGGTATAGTATATGCCCAGCAGCTGCTGCACCGTCTTGGGGTGCTCGTGGCTGTGGTGGAACCAGCCGTGGCGGATAGACACGTCTACCTCGGCGGGTATATAATACTTGCCGTCCCGTTGGCCTTGGTTGAGAACCTCTAGTGGAGGGGCCAGGGGGCCGGGCTGAAAGCCATCGGTGTTCAGGCGCGACCAGCAGGTCTCGCCATTGATGCCCTCCTCGTTGCCCATCCAGTGGCATCCAGGTCCCACGTCGCTAAAGATGAGCGCCTGCGGCTGTAGCCGCCCCACGGTGTGGTTAAATAGCGTCCAGTCATACTCTTGCTTTTTACCGTGCGGCCCCTCACCGTTGGCCCCGTCAAACCACTGCTCGAAAATCTCGCCGTAGCGGGTCAGCGCGTGTTCCAGGGTGCGGTTAAAGGTCTGGTTGTAGAGGGGGGTGCCGTAGGTGGGTGCGCTGCGGTCCCAAGGGGAAATGTACAGCCCCATTTTCACCCCTCCCTGCCGACAGGCCTGCGAGAGCTCCAACAGCACGTCGCCCTCGCCTCCGCGCCAGCTGCTTTCGCGCACTGTGTGTCGGCTGGTGGGATTGGGCCAGAGGCAGAAGCCGTCGTGATGCTTGGCTGTGAGGATAATGCCTCCGAAGCCCCCCGCCTTGGCCACCGCCACCCACTGGCGGCAGTCCAGCTGTGAGGGATTGAACATATCCTCCGACTCAGTGCCGGTGCCCCACTCTCTCCCCGAGAATGTGTTGGGTCCAAAGTGGCAGAACATATTCATCTCCATCCGTTGCCAGCGCACCTGTGCCTCTGTCGGGCAGGGACCAAAGGGAGCCGGAGGCCTGCTCTGTGCCCCTGCACCGGCCCACAGCAGCAGCACTGACAAAAACGTGTATGTATACCTATTCATAAATCTTTATTTTTAGTCAGACCAGTGTCCGAAATTGCTCTGTATATTGCATATATAATTTGAAAATCAAACCATTACATGGTAGCCCCACCGCCCATAACCACCCTGCAAAGATAAATAAAAAAACTGACAGTATGCCAGTTATAGCAAACAAAGTGTAGCGTATAGTGAGCCCCTTCAACCCGGCCCCATCTAGAACTCTCGTGGCTCAGCACCTTGGCAGTTCTGCACCCACACACATAATTCATGACGCCACCTCTGTTGAATCTTTTTTCCTAAAAAAAGTTAATGTTTGTTACTTTTTAGCCTTTTTTGCATCTAATTATAACAAAAGGGTTCGCTCTGGCCGCCGTTCACCCCACGGCATGCCCCGCCCACCCTACAGACAAATGGAAACAAAGATGTACGAAGACAACCAACAAGAAAAAGAATTTCTCGAGGTGCTCCACCAAAGCCAGAGAACCTTGGTAAAAATTTGTTTCCTTTATACCCGTCACAACCGCGATGACTTCAATGACCTCTATCAAGAGATAGCCGCAAAACTATGGGAGACCTGGTCCCAATTCCGAGGCGAGGCAGCCTCCAACACCTGGGTCACCCGCATTGCCCTTAGTGTAGCATTACAGGAAAAACGGCGTCGTAAGTATCAGCCCGAGTTTGTCAAAATCGACCCCGACCTGGCCGACACCTTGATTGAAGAGGCCAGCGACCCCTGCTACGATCGGCTCTACCAACTCATAGACTCCCTCCCCGACGACGAAGACCGCAAATTTCTCTACCTCTACCTCGACCACTACACCTACAACGACATCGCCCTCATCTACGGCATCTCACAGGAAGCCGTCAAACAAAAGATGTATCGCATACGAAAACAGCTCAAAAACATAAAACAACAACAAGATGAAGAATGACAACCCTACCCCCCATGGCCAGGCATTCCCGCCACTTAGGTCGGAAGACTCTCCCGCCTCGCCCCCTCCGCAGGCCGACCTGCTGGAAGAGATGCAACTACTTTGGGACCGCCAAAGCCAACGGCTGGACCAGCTTCTGGACGAACATCCCGAAGGTCTCACCCGCGGCCTAGGCCGCGGTTACCCCCTCAGCCGCCGATGGCGGCTCATGGGGCAGAATCTGCTGATTCTTCTTCTGGGCCTGGTGTGCGGCAGCCTGGGCCTGGTACGCTTCCTAGCCGAGCCGACCCTCTTTTACCATCTCCTAGCCTACCTTATGGGGGGCATTGGGGTCTACCTTTCCGTCTGTCCGCTACTCCGGTGGCTGCACTTCCTCCGCCACCCCGCATGGGTCCCTGCACCCCGCTTGCCACTTCAGGGTCGCCATGCTGAACCCTTGTATCATCACCCTCCCCGTGCGGCTGGCCTCCAACCCCCAGATGCCCAAGGCTCCACTACTAGAGGGCTTCTCTCTGTGCTGCCCACCATCCCACAAGCAGCCGTGCTCTCGGTCATGTTGCTTCTGGCACTAGTCGTTGCCTCCTGTGCTCCCCAAGGCGACGGTTACGCCATGACCCAGATCTCCCCTACCGATCGCCAGGCCTCCATCACCACTATCACCACTATCACCACCTTGTTGACATCCCAATGAAACACACCTGGTCCATAATCGTCATCCTCTCCTTACTCTTAGTGTTGTTGGGCTGGTTGGCTATTCGTCAGCCCGAGGTAGTCACTTTTGAGCAAAGCAGCGAAGTATACAAAAGATACGCTACCGTGTCCGGCATCGATGCCTCCTTCGTCAAGGACTTCCCTGTCAACGACACCCTTTCCGTCGATGTCACCCTCCTCCATGCCACGGACTCCGCAGGATGGCAGTATCTGATAGAGGCTTTTCACATACCGTCTGAAATGCTTGAGGAACCCTACCTTTTTCTCCAGCAATCGCTGAAAGACCACCCTGAAGAGCCCTTCAATTCCGCCAGTAATGTCAATCTTGGACAGCCTCTCTTGGAGCAGGTGGCAATTGATATAGGAAATCAAGAAATATGTGTCTTCCACACCCAAAACATTCAAGAATTCAACGCAGTATTCGACAAAAAAATCAATTCTAACATTTAATAATTATGACAAGCAAAATTAATTTTAAACTAGCAATTGTATTCACCTTGCATTCTGCCACAAAATGAATTTAAAATTGTCTTATAAGTGAAAGATTAATTATTAATTTAATAAATGGCTATTATGAAAAAAGGAATTCAAATCTTCGTCACCGCCCTGCTGCTGATGGGCGGAGTGCGTGCGCAGGTAATCTCCAGCGACACGCTGACCTGCGGCGTGCGACAGCACGATTTATTCTATCCCCGGTGGTACGACACGGCCCACTGGTATCTCAATCCGGACGACCCACTGTCGGGCAACCAAACTCCAGAAGGTTGTCATTTCATCCTCTTTTCAGGCGTAAGTAACGACAGCACGATAACGCCAGAGGGGCCGGTAATGCAGTACTACACGGCCGACACCATCCGTGTCAGGGGGCTGTGGGCCATGGTCTCACATATTAATGGATTTCCAGACTGGCATAATGTGCACCCATCACCCACCCTTCGCCCATACCGGCTGCCGGAATACCTCTACCTGTATGAGCGCGACACCACCGTGGTGGTGACAGGAGAATACGCCGCCACGCGCCACCTCATCCGGAGGGCCACCGTGCGGTGGGACACGGCGCACCCCCAGATGCTGTGCCTGACCAAGACAGCCGACGGGCGCTTCGGCAGCGAGGAGTTCGAATACTGCCATCTCTACCGGGCCATGTTCGAGAAAGACACGGTCGTCACCATCCACGGCGAGTTCTGGATTGGCGGCTCGTGCCACAGCAATCTCCGTCACCCAGTTAGCAATGTCTACGAATATTTTCCCTCATTGTACCTCACATGGGGCAATACGGACCAATACGGCTGGCTGGACCAGTACCTGCATTTTGCATACGGCACGGACCCCGACGGCCCCTGGTACTGGAGGAACGACCCTACCTGGACAGCTCGCGGGTGCGGGCCCTTCGGCTGCATCGTGGACCAGCAGCGCCTAGTGCAGGCCACCTCGGCCGACACCGCGCAGGGCGTGGCGCAATACACGGCCTACTATCCCGACTCGTCCTACCAGACCATCCGAGCCGTGGCCAGGCACGGCTACCGCTTCGCCCACTGGAACGACGGGGATACCGCCAACCCGCGGACCATCCTGGTGACGCAGGACACGGTGTTCACCGCCTACTTTGAGGACATGCCGCTGCACCGCGTGAGCCTGGCCGTCAACGACGGGTCGCTGGGGTACGTGACGGGCGACAGCACCTACTTTGAGGGCGACAGCGCCACCCTCACGGCCACGGCCACGCAGAGCTGGTCGCGCTTTGCCCGTTGGGACGACGGCAGCCGCGAGAACCCGCGCACCCTCGTGGTGACGCAGGACACTTCGTTCACCGCGCTCTTCGGGGTGGACAGCAGTGCCTTTGAGGGCATCGTAGGGCCCGAGGCGGTGTCCCTCTTCACCCTCACGCCCAACCCCG
>DFDY01000134.1 GCA_002368955.1 Bacteroidales bacterium UBA3816 | reverse complement strand
AGAAGACCCCAGGTGGGGTGCTTGCCGGCATTATCCGTAGGGCTTCGCGCAAATATGGCACCCAGGCAGTAGTCATCATCGACGAGTACGACGCGCCTCTGTTGGAGGTGATGCACGAGCAGGAGAACCTAGGGGCTATGCGCAAGGTGATGCAGGAGTTCTATCAGCCGTTAAAGGCATGCGAGGCCATGATACGCTTCTGCTTCCTCACGGGCATCACCAAGTTCAGCCAGCTGAGCATCTTCTCCACACTCAACAACATTTCTAACGTCTCCATGATGCCCCAGTTCGCCACCATCTGTGGTATTACCGAGCAGGAACTGACCACGGTGCTGAAGGAAGACATTGCCATGCTGGCTGAAGAATATGAATGTTCAGCAGAGGAGATGCACCAGAAGCTGAAACTACAGTATGACGGCTACCACTTCTCCGAGGATTCGGAGGAGGTGTACAACCCCTATAGCCTGATGAACTGCTTCGCCCAAAAGAAGATAAAGAACTTCTGGTTCGAGAGTGGCACACCTACTTTCCTCTTCAACCAGATGAAACGTTTTGATACCGACATCACCCAGTTAGATGATGTTACAGCCTCTGAGGCGGCATTCTATCGCCCTACCGAGATGCTGACAGATGTGCTTCCGCTGCTTTATCAGTCAGGTTATTTGACTATTAAGTCCTATAACCGTGAGATGGAGGACTACACCCTTGGCATCCCCAACCGCGAAGTGCGTATAGGACTGACCGAAGGGCTGCTGCCCTACTACACAGGGTTGGAGGAGAACGACGTGCGTCAGGGAGGTGCCAAGAAAATGTGGCTGGCCCTGCGTGATGGCAACATCGACCAGGCCCTACGTGAGCTGAAGGCTTTTCTTGCCGGGGTGCCATACGTCGAGGGCTTCAAAAAGAAGCTGCAGGATGCCGCCACCAAGGAGGGCTTTTATGAGTACACCTTCTACCTCATCCTCTCGATGCTGAATGTCTACGTGCGGACACAGGTCAAGTGCAGCACCGGCAGGGTGGATATGATAGTCCATTGCCCACAAGCCATCTATATCTTCGAGTTCAAGGTAAAGGGCAGTGCCGTCCAGGCTCTTGCGCAGATAGAGCAAAAGGACTATGCCGCCCAGTTTGCCACCGACAGCCGCCCGACGGTGAAGGTGGGCGTGAACTTCGACATCCAGACTTGGACCATTGAGGACTGGCAACTGGCGCAATAAGAGGAGAACATGGCAACAAAATCATTTGGCAAGACTTGGTGGGGACAGGAGTGGCTCAATGCCCTCACCCACATAGACTATGAGAACCGCATTCCTCGTGGTGCAGCCTATGCCCGCAAAGGGGCGGTGAAGGAGATAAAGATTTCTGGCGGGACGATTGCTGCCAAGGTGCAGGGTACCCAACGTTCGCCCTACAGGGTGCAGATACTGGTACCGTCCGCCGACCCTGAACAGGTGTCGCGGCTCGTTGACGAAGTGGTGAAGCAGCCCCTGTTGGTGTCGAAGCTGTTGAATCACGAATTGGACCCGCAGCTGATGAACCTTGCCCTCAGGGTGGGCATAAGGCTTTTCCCCCAAAGCTGGCGCGACCTGGAGATGGAATGCTCCTGTCCCGACTGGGCGGTGCCGTGCAAGCACCTGGCTGCCGTGGTGTATATGCTCAGCCGCGAGATTGACAACGACCCCTTTCTGGTGTTCCGTATGCGGGGCATAGACTTAGTGGGCGAATTGGCGGGGCGTGGGTTGACCATTAGGACGGAAGAGACCAATGCTGTACCTGCGACCGACACGCTATATGAGGTTGAGGCGAAGGGAACCGAGGCGACGATTCAGAAACCGCACCCTGTAGACCTTACGCATCTAACAGATATACAAAAACTACTGACAAGAATGCTTCCCAGCCAGCCTACGTTCTATGCCAAAGGCGATTTCCGCGCAACGTACGGCAGAGGGGTGGGGGCTGTGGCCCGTAGGGCAAAGTCCATCTTAGAAGGCCTAGCACTGCTGCCGGTAGCCGATGCCACAGCCCCCAGACGACAGGGGTCGGTACAGCTGTTGCTAGACGATGAGTTGAATGTAATAAACCTCCATTTCGACCAACTGTTGGCCGATGTGGCAGCCATCGAAGAGGACGACTTGGCCGACTATGATGCTGACTATGTCGTGGTGCGTCATGCGCTTAATGTGGCTTTGCACCTGATGGCTTGTGGCGCGGTGATTCCGAAACTGGTGAGCGAGAACGGAAAGCTTTATGCCGTTGTATGGCTGCCGGCCATGGCGCACTCGCCTGTGCGTGAGGTGGTGGAGGAACTGGGCGCGATGATGCCCCCAGACATGCTGCGATGGCAGCAAGCCCACGTGAAGAAGCCTTCGCGGCTGCAAAACCGTGCGGTGGTGCTGTTGGCATTGATATTCAACTATCTGATGCCTCGCATGAGGAACAAGGTGGACCCCGACGACAGGATTGAGTCTCTCTTCTTTGGAGGGCACAGATGCCGTTTTGGTGGGGTAGGGGAGCAGAGCATTCCCGAGAGCGTTGCCGCCTGGCTGTCCCATCTGGATGTGGGCAGCCACCAATTCTGTTCCCAATTGTTGGTGGGCGTAGACGGCGACGACTGCTTCCAGATCGACATATCGGTGCTGGTTGATGGTCTGCTCGTCCCTATGAAAAAAATTATTTCCGCCGAGGCCTATGCCCCTATCCGTCTTGAGGTGCTGCGAGATGCCTCTATGCTTTCGCCTTTTTTGCCTTTGGTGGAGTCGTACCTCCACAACGGGGCCCGTTTCCCAATGATATACAGGACGCAAGAGTTCTCTAGAATGCTGTTGGAAGTGTTCCCCGCACTGCGCCTGTTGGGTGTGGGGGTGGCCTTGCCTAAAGAGCTGCAGAACTTGTGCCGTCCGCGTCCGTCCGTTACGATTAGGAAGTCGGAAGACGACAGCGTGGCGCATGTGAGTTTGGCCGAATTGCTCGACTTCGACTGGCAGGTGGCTGTGGGCGACGAGTTGATACCCATCGAGCAGTTCCGGAAACTGGTAGCCCATGCCCGCGGTCTTATCCGCTTCAAGGGGCAATTTTTCTATGTGGATGAAAGCGACATAGAACACCTGAATGACTACTTTGGTGAGTCGCGCACACTTGCCCCCGGCGAACGCCTCCAGGCCGCGCTGAGCGAGAGTTTTGGCGGTGTGCCTGTGGAGATGACTGCTCAGGTGCGCAAGATGATGGAACAACTGCGGAAACAGCGCAGGATGGCTGTCCCCAAGGGCATAAAGGCCACCCTCCGGCCGTATCAGCAGCGTGGGTACGAGTGGATGTACCGCAATGCCAAGTTGGGCTTCGGCAGCATCATAGCCGACGACATGGGTCTGGGCAAGACCCTGCAGGTAATAACTCTCCTACAGAAATTTAAGGACGAAGGGGCTTTTGCCAAACAACATGCTCTGGTGGTGGTGCCCACCACGTTGCTCACCAACTGGCAGGCCGAGCTGTCTCGCTTTGCCCCCAACATCAGCTGTCAGCTCTACCACGGCCCCGGTCGCACGCTGAAAGGTTTCGATGCCGACGTGCTGCTGACCACCTATGGGGTGGTGCGCAGCGACTTGGCAGCACTCAAACGCCGCAAGTGGCACACCGTCGTTATCGACGAGGCTCAGAACATCAAGAACGCCGCCACCGCCCAAAGCAAGGCGGTGCATGCCTTGTCAGCCGCCAACCGCATAGCCATGAGCGGCACCCCGATCGAAAACCGCATGTCGGAGTTTTGGAGCATCATGGATTTTGCCAATCCCCAGATGCTGGGCTCTGCTGCCACCTTCCGCAAGCAGTATGCCAACCCTATCCAGCGCGAAGGTGACCAGGCGGTGGCCGAACGTTTCCGCCGCGTGACGGCACCATTCCTGCTGCGACGACTGAAGACCGACCGCTCCATCATCGCCGACTTGCCCGACAAGATAGAAGAGGACACCTTCACCTCCCTCACCGACCAGCAGGCCGCTCTCTATCACGAAACACTCCGTTCGGCCATGGCGGTGATTGACGAGGCCCCAACTGATACGCCTCAGGCTCTTTTCAAACGGCAGGGATTGGTGCTGCAGATGATTCTCTCCCTCAAGCAGATTTGCAACTATCCGGCTCTGTTCCTAAAGGATGGCAATGCCGACCCCACGGTATCCGGCAAGGCCGAGACGTTGCTGACGTTGCTCGACAGCATTGTCCGCAACCGACAGAAAGTGCTAGTTTTCACCCAGTTTAAAGAAATGGGCGACCTGCTGGTGCAGTTTGTAAGCCAAAGTCTGGGCGAGAAACCTCTCTTTTTGCACGGGGGGTTAAGCGTAAAGGAGCGTGCCCGCATGGTGGATGACTTCCAGTCTCGCCCCGAGTGCCGTATCTTCATCCTTTCTATCAAAGCGGCTGGCACAGGCCTCAACCTCACCGCGGCCAACCATGTCATCCATTACGACCTTTGGTGGAATCCGGCCGTGGAGGCGCAGGCCACCGACCGCGCCTATCGTATTGGGCAGCATCAAAACGTCATCGTGCACCGCTTTATCACACAGGGCACCTTCGAGGAGCAGATTAACCGCATGATTCAGGAGAAGAAACAGCTGGCAGACCTCACTGTTGCGGTGGGCGAAAACTGGATAGGCAACCTGTCCAACACCGAGTTGCACGACCTCTTCCGCCACGAGGCGTGAACGAGTTTATTTTCTTACCACCCGCTGCGAAGGGTTCCGAAGGACAAGCATAAGCAGCAGGCTGGCTCCGAGGCCGTAGTATACGGGGTCGGCAGGCAGGCTGAGTGATTTGGCCAAGAGCATGACGGCGGTGCCGGTGATCATGGCAGGACCCACGGCTCGGGCACTGAAACGCCCAGGCAGGAAGAGTGCAAAGCTGAGTGGGAACAGCAGGGCCACGGCACGCAGGCCCAGTGAGAGGAATCCCAGGTCGTTGATGAAAGTTCCTTTGACCGAGAGGGCGATGACTACCGCCAAGGCCAGCAGTCCTGCAATGGTCAGGCGGGTTTGTGTCAGCTGCGAGTGGGTGGGCTCGGCCCAGCCCAGTTTTGCGGCCAGATTTCCATATACGTCGCGTACCAATATGGTGGAGGCCCCCAGCACCAGGCCGCTGCCACAACCCATGATGTTGACCAGCATGGCGCCCAAGGCAATTCCTCCCAGCCAGGCGGGCAGATGCCCCAGCACAAAGGCGGGGAAGGCTTCCAACGAACTTTGTATGACCCCTATGCCCTCGGGGAGCGATTCTCCGGCGGCCTGCATGGCAGTGAGTTCGGCAGCGGTGACATAGTGTCCCCGCATGTACATGCCCACCAGGGTGCATGCCGCGCCGATGAGGGGGATGAGGAAGGCGCAGTAGAGTCCGCCGCGGCGGGCTTTGGCGGTGGTGGCTCCGGACCAGATGCCTTGGGCATAGGTCTGTGTGGTGACCACGCCGAGCATCAGCGACAGGCATCCGCCAATGTCCTTCAGCGGCCCGCGGGCCACCATGCTGCCGTAGCGGTGGTGGATGCTCTCGATGTCGGTGAGGCCGTTCAGCTGGCGGAGTGGGCTGCTGGCGTATAGGCTCTCGATGTCATGGTTGATGCCGGTGAGGCCCTTGCCCAGGTGCCACACCACTATGCCGGCAGTGATGCAACTGATGTAGAGCAGCACCAACTTGACGATGCCGCCTGCCCCGGCACTTTGTATGCCCCCGAAGAGGACGAAGAGCATGATGAGCACGCCGCTGATGACGTCCGCCCAGGTGAGGGGGATATGGAACAGGCTGGTGACCATGGCAGAGGAGGAGAGCACCTGCGCCATGATGCTGATGAAGATGCCGATGAGGAAAAGGGTGGAGCCGATGGTTTCGGCCTTGCGGCCATATTCTTTGGCCACGATTTCCAAGAGGGTGGTGCAGCCGCTGCGACGGATGGGTCCGGCATAAACCAGCGAGAGCACCAATGCTCCGAGAGCGGCCCCGATGGTAAACCACCAGGCCGATATGCCGTAACTAAAGGCCAGCTGAGCGGTGCCGATGGTGGACTGGCCGCCCACCAGGGTGCCCAGTATGGCCCCGCAAACCATCCAGCTGCCTGCACGGCCGCCGGTGGTGAACGCTTTGGCATCTTTGACCTTGCGGCCCGAATGGATGCTTACAAACAGCAATAGTCCCACTGTGAGTAGGATGCCGATGATGTGGATGGGAGTAATCATGGTTGTAAAGTGGCTATTATGCTTCGGTCCTTGCCACGGAAGTCTTGCTGCAGGTGGGTTTCAAACCCGAGTGCTTGTAGTAGCTGGCATGTCTCAGGACCGAGGTGTTCGTTAATTTCTAGTATGAGGAGTCCGTTGCCGGTGAGGTGCCGTTGGGCGTAGTGTCCTATGGCTCTGTAGAATTTCAATGGGTCGTTGTCGGGCACGAAGAGTGCCAGGGCGGGTTCGTAGTCCAGCACGTTGCGCTCCATGCCGCTGCGCTCGCAGTCGCGGATATAGGGAGGGTTGCTGATGATGAGGTCGAAGGCGGTGCAGGGGAGTAGAGGTTCCCTTTCCAGTAGGTCTGCTTGTGAAAAGGTGACCTCCACATGGTTCCTTTCGGCATTCTTTCGGGCAAGGGCAAGGGCCTCGGCGGATAGGTCTACGGCATAGACTCTCGCCTCGGGGAATTCTTTGGCCAAGGCAATGGCTATGCAGCCGCTGCCAGTGCAGAGGTCTAGGTAATTTCCGGTTTGTGCCGTGGGCTCTTTTTTGCGCAGCAGGTTGGCGGTTGCGGTCACGATCTCCTCTGTCTCTGGACGTGGTATCAGCACGTCGGGCGAAACGGCTATCTGGCAGTTGCAGAAGTGGGTGTGACCGATGATGTGCTGTATGGGGCGGCATTGCTTGAGCTCTTCCACGGCCCAATGGAATTTCAGCAGGTCTGACTGGTTGATGGTGTCGTCGCGGTGCAGCAGTAGCTGAGCCGTGTCCCAACCCAGATAGGCTTCGAAAAGCATTAGAGTGAACATGCGCAGCTCTCCTTCCGGATACTTTCCGTCCAATTCGGTGCGGATATATCGCTCTATATCCCGCACTCGGTTGGAGGGTATGCGCATGTGGGTGGTGTTAGGCATCGGCAGAGGCTTTCTTGGATGCCTTCCAGGCTTTTACAAAGGTGATGAAGCCATAGGTGGCCGTGATGAGGAAGCAGGCACTGATGACCAGCCATTTGTAGCTGCCTCCCATGATGCCTAAAGGAATATAGATGGCATCGCAGATGAGGTAGCATATCCAGGCGTTGATGTCCTTGCGCACCATCAGGAAGGTGGCGACGGCCTGCAGGGCAAAGATGGCGCAGTCGAGCACAGGCAGGTTGGAGTGCAGCAGCCGCGTGTCGATGAACAGGGTGGCAGTCGCTATGCCCACCACGGCCAACAGCGGCCACAACGGGTTGCCCCAGCAAATGGTGCGGCGGTTGTCCTCTTCTTTCTTCTTCCAGATGAACACGCCCCCGATGGAGGCCAGCAGGCTGTAGACCTGAAAGGCAAAGCTCATGAAGTGCTTGTCGGTAAAGAAATTATAGCACAGGATAAGGCCGGTGATGATGCTGAAAATCCACGTCCAGCGGTTGCCGCGGGCGGCGAGGTAGACGGTGGCTATCTGTGCAATGGTGATAAGGATGGTGAGTATTGCTTCGATATTCATTTATTAGGTGTGTTTATTTTCTGCCAAAGTCGGCGGGAATCTCACCCCAGCGGTCGGTGTCCCACTTGCGTATTTCGGTGGTATAGGTGTTGGTCTGCAGCCATGCCTCGGCCCGGCGTACCAGGTTCCACAGTTCGGCAGTCTGAGCCGTCAGGGGCAGTTTGCTGCGGCATTCTTTGTGCTTCACCCAGTTGATGGCTATTTTGGAGTCGCTGTAGATGATTTGGTTCAAGTGGTGTTTCTTCAAGTAGGAGAGTCCGTGCACGATGGCTAGGAACTCGCCCACGTTGTTGGTGCCCACCGGGGCCTTGTAGTGGAATATCTGCTGGCGGTTGGCAACGTATACCCCTTGGTATTCCATCACGCCCGGATTGCCGCTGCAGGCGGCATCCACGGCCAGGCTGTCCAGCACCGGCCCGTCCATAGCCCCCTCGCGCACAAAGGTCATGCCGTTCTCGTCCACGCCCACGATGCTCTCCTTGTGCTCGCGGATGGTTTTCTGCCCCTTCATCTCATCGTAGGGGCGCAGAAATGCCTGCTGGGCGGCCTGCTGAGTGTCGAAGGACTTGTATTGCGCACCCGCCACGCCGATCACCTGCCGTTGGCAGTCTTCCCAACTGTCGTATATGCCTGGCGTATTTCCCTGCCACACAACGTAGTATTTCTGTTTCTTTGCCATAATAAAGGAGTGCAAAGGTACGAACTTTTTTCCATATATGCGCTTTTTTGTGGTGCCGACTGTTCAGTTCATGTGAAATTGAGAATGGAGAAAGGAAAATGGAGAATTATCCAGATGCGGAAGCCAATTCTCAATTCTCAATTCTCAAATCTCAATTTTCAATTCTCAAATTCCAATTCTCAAATCTCAATTCTCAAATCTCAATTCTCAAATCTCAATTCTCAAATCTCAATTCTCAAATTCCAATTCTCAAATTCCAATTCTCAAATTTCAATTCTCAACTCAATTCTCAATTCTCAAATCTCAATTCTCAATTCTCAAACAGGCAGATAAGGCTCTTTAAGTCGATGGATAGAATGTGTATTTTGTTCATATTGATGTAATAAGGGTTAATAATTCGAGTGTTCCAACGTACGAAGATAAGCATTTTTTTGAATGGTGTGGTTCCAGAGAGGGTATTTTATATGAGAAAAATGAAAATAATGTGTATATTTGCAGGGCAATACAAAGAATTATTGGATATGAAAAAAATTGGTTTTGTGGCAATTATGCTGTGCCTGCTGTTTGCGGCTTGCGATAAGGACACTCAGTATTTCACCATGGAATACCCCATCGCGGGCGATTATACCCGCTTGGAGGTCAGCAGTGCTTTCGATGTGGTGGTGTGTGATACGGTCTCTAGTGCGGTGGTGACCACTTCGGCCCGGATGCAGCAATATGTGGTGGTCAAGGTGGAGGACGGCGTGTTGACGATTAAGCTCCGGCCCAATCTGGTCATCTCCCGTAGAGGTGCCAAGGTGCTGCTGCCTCGCAATGAGCAGCTTTGTGAGGTAGACCTGTCGGGTGCTTCTACCTTTGTGGGCGACCTGATGGGCGAGAATGTCGAACTGGACATTTCAGGTTCTTCGGACTTCGAGGGAACGGTACGTGCCACCCAGGTGGAGATGGATTTGTCGGGTGCTTCGTCTTTTACGGGTTCCATCAATAGCGAGAAAGTTGCCATGGACCTTTCGGGGTCATCGGAGATGACGGGCCGGATTGATGCCACCACCATTGAACTGGAGGCCATAGGGTCTTCGACTGTCAAGGCTGAGGGCAGCTGTCTGGATCTTTTGGATTTGGACCTTTCGGGCTCTAGCGAATTCCTCTCGCCCCAGATGGATTGCCGCAAGGTGACTGGTGAGCTAAGCGGTAGCAGCGATGCCGATTTTAATGTGTGCGAGAGCCTTCGCGTAGCACTCTCAGGCTCCAGTCACATCGTCTATGGCGTCCCCACAGGCTGCACCCCAACGGTCAATTGCTCCACCTCAGGCAGCTCCTCGGTGAACACGCGGCAGTAGAGATTATGTCGGTTCGCTTTTTTTTCGGTGAAAAGATACTAGAGAGTTACTTTCTTCGTTATCAATTATGGTTATGAGCGAAAAAATGATTGATACTATTCGAGGCTATCTTGCAACTCAGCCGGTGCTGAGGGCTTGGCTCTTCGGCTCATATGCTCGTGGAGAGGAAACCCCAGAGAGCGATGTGGACATATTGGTTGCGTTCGACCATGATAAAGCTAGTGTGGGGCTCATGCAGTATTGCCATATCATGAATGAGCTTTCTGACTTAATCGGCAGACGTGTTGATTTGGTGGAGGACGGTACTTTGCTCCCTTTTGCTGCCGAAACAGCTAATCGAGATAAGAAATTGATTTATGAGAGAAGTTGTTAGAGATTCCGGTCGGTTAGAACATATGTTAACAGCCATTGATAACGTATAAAGTTTTCTGGATGGCAAGACGTTGAGTGACCTTTACAATGACAAGATTCCCTTTTATGCTGTAGTGAAGAATATTGAGATTGTAGGTGAAGCCGCCAACAATGTAACAAAAGAGTTGCAATCCCAACATCCTGAGGTGCAGTGGAAGGACGTGATAAGTATGCGCCATGTGTTGGTGCATGACTATTACAATATCGATGCCCGCACAGCCTGGCAGACAGCACAAGATAATCTGCCACAGTTGAAGAAACAAATTGAAAAGATACTGTCTTCTTTATAAGACGATTAAATAGAACTGAATATTAACGAAAACAGTTGCCAATGAAGCAAACTTCATAGAATAATATGCACATCATAGAATAGGAAATAGCGAAGTCGCTTATCTGGTTATTCTGAAAACTTGGACACTATTCAGCAAATTCATCCCAGAGTGAAGCAGCGGCGCTCCCGCCACATGGCGTGGGCTTATACGTTGTAGTTGGGATGAATAGGTAGTCCAAGACCTCAGAATAACCGATGAAGACATAGAAGTGCCACGCTATTTTTATGTGCATAACTCAGGGGCACACAAATATAGTACAAGCAGTTGCGTCCGACACGTATTTAAGGGATAATGATTATCCGCATTTGTCATAAAGATGCCTCGGAGAGGCTTAATATTAATAACACTGTGAAGAAAGTCCAGTGGACTTTCGATAGCGAAGCGGAGAATTTAGCG
>DFDY01000066.1:14509-16196 GCA_002368955.1 Bacteroidales bacterium UBA3816 | reverse complement strand
CGCTTCGCTTGTACGGTGTTATTAAGATTAAGCCTCTCCGAGGCTTCTTTATGGCAAATGCGGATAGTCATTTTAAACTATAAAGTAAAAACTAAAAACTAAAAAGTTTATTGGCATAGCATTTGTCCAATCCTTTTTAGTTTTTAGTTTTTACCTTTTACTTTTAAAAAATTCTCCATTTTCAATTCTCAACTCTCAACTCTCATCCCCGCCCACCCTTTTAGTTTTTACCTTTTACCTAAAAGCGGGGGGGGTGAGAGAGAGATCACAACTCGCGCATCTCTTTCTTCAGGAATTCCAAGGCTTCGGCAGTAGGGCCGCCGCCCGAAGCCACGGAGGTGAAGATGGCGGTGGCCAGCCGCGCGGGGTCGGCATCGTGGGGGATGGTGATGGCGGCCGAGTTAATCACGGCCGTCATCTCGTCCTTGGCCTTGCGCACCAGTTTCCATGCTTCGCTGGAGACATAGACTTGCTGGCTGAGGTTGTGTTCCCATTCGTCGCGAATGGCCTTGGTGATGGAGTTCTGGAGTGTCTTGGTGTCCATGCCGGGGCGGTAGCAGCGCAGCACTATGCTGTCGGGGCTGATGCGCTCCAGATAGAGGGTCAGGCGCTCATAGGCCTGAAGTCTGATGGGGGTGACCACGCGGGTGGTCTCGCGGTGTTCGTCAAGTCGCATCTGCAGCATCTGCAGTTTCTGCTGGTTGTCGAAATAGCGTTGGGTGATGCGGTAAAAAATATATCCCGCCAATGCCAAAGTGGCGAGGACTGCCACCAAGGCACAAAGAAACGATAAAAGAATTGTATTCATGTGTGATTTGTTATTTCATGTATAATCTTTTCACGAGACGGACACCTTGATCGGTGAGTTTTTTTAATTGTTTGGAGTTAGGAGTGACGTTGTATTGCCCAGTGTGTACCCAAAAGTCCAAGATGTTTTATCGTTAGTTTTCTCATAAATATATGGTCTATTAGTCTAGTTTCAGCACGGCGAGGAAGGCGCTTTGCGGCACTTCGACGTTACCCACCTGGCGCATACGCTTCTTGCCCTCTTTCTGCTTTTCGAGGAGCTTGCGCTTGCGGGTGATGTCGCCTCCGTAGCATTTGGCGGTGACGTCTTTGCGCACCTGGCGCACGGTCTCGCGGGCGATGATTTTGCTGCCTATGGCCGCCTGGATGGCCACGTCGAACTGCTGGCGGGGGATGAGTTCTTTGAGTTTCTCGCACATGCGGCGGCCGATGGGGTAGGCATTGTCCACATAGGTGAGGGTCGAGAGGGCATCAACGGGGTCGCCGTTAAGAAGGATTTCAAGTTTGACGAGCTTGGATGGGCGGTAGCCATTAAGGTAGTAGTCAAAAGAGGCGTAGCCTTTGGAGATGCTCTTGAGCTTGTCGTAGAAGTCGAAGACCACTTCGCCTAGGGGGAGGTCGAAGGTGATTTCTATACGGTCGGTGGTGAGATAGTTTTGATTTTTGAGAATGCCCCGCTTGTCCATACAGAGCTTAATGACGGGGCCTATGTAGTCGGCCTTGGTAATAATCTGGGCGTGGATATAAGGCTCGTACACCTCGGCAATATTGTTGGGTTCGGGCATGCCGGAGGGGTTGTACACGTCTATCTCATCGCCATTGGTGAGTTTCACCTTATACTGCACGTTGGGCACCGTGGTGATAACATCCATGTTGAACT
>DFDY01000066.1:0-14435 GCA_002368955.1 Bacteroidales bacterium UBA3816 | reverse complement strand
ACAATCTCCATGTGCAGCAGGCCCAAGAAACCGCAGCGGAAGCCAAACCCCAAGGCCAGCGAACTCTCCGGCTCAAAGGTGAGGGAGGCATCGTTCAGCTGCAACTTCTCGATGGAAGAGCGCAACTCTTCGTAGTCGTCAGTGTCCACGGGATAGACACCGGCAAAAACCATGGGCTTGACCGACTCGAAGCCGTCGATGGCCTTCTCGCAAGGCTGCTGGACATGGGTAATGGTGTCGCCCACCCGCACCTCAGAGGAGGTCTTGATGCCACTGATGATATAGCCCACGTTGCCTGCACTGAGTTGTTTGCGAGGTTCCATGTTGAGTTTGAGGATGCCTATCTCATCGGCATGGTAGTCCTTCTCGGTGCTGACGAATTTGACCCAGTCGCCAGTCTTGATGCTGCCGTTGACGATGCGGAAATAGCTGATGATGCCGCGGAAGGGGTTGAAGACAGAGTCGAAAACAAGGGCCTGAAGGGGTGCCTCGGGGTCGCCCTTGGGGGCTGGCACACGGTCCACGATGGCCTGTAAGATTTTGGGCACGCCGACACCCGTCTTGGCACTGCAGGAAAGGATGTCTTCGCGAGGACAGCCAAGCAGGTCCACAATCTCATCGGCCACCTCATCGGGCATGGCACTGTCAAGGTCTATCTTATTCATGACAGGGATTATCTCAAGGTCGTTTTCCAAGGCTAAGTATAGGTTAGAGATGGTCTGCGCCTGGATGCCCTGGGTGGCGTCGACAACCAGAAGGGCCCCTTCGCAGGCAGCTATGGCCCGGGAGACCTCGTAGCTGAAATCGACATGGCCCGGGGTGTCAATGAGGTTTAGGACAAAGGGCTGGCCGTGGAGGGGACCGTCGCCATCGTAGCGATAGTCCATCTGGATGGCATGGCTCTTAATGGTGATGCCACGTTCTTTTTCAAGATCCATGTCGTCAAGCAGCTGGTCTTGCATCTGGCGTTGCGAGACAGTGTTGGTGTATTCCAGAAGGCGGTCGGCGAGAGTGCTCTTGCCGTGGTCGATGTGGGCGATGATGCAGAAATTGCGTATACTGTTCATTCTATTTCTTATTATAGGGGTTGGGCGGCGCGGCGGGTGCACCGAGGCCAAAATAAAAATGCAAAAATACAACTTTTTTGTTAAATAGGAGAGTTTTTTTCTGTCATATTAATTATAATTAGTAATTTTGCATCCCAAATATGAAACACATCTTTATAGTTAACCCCTGTGCAGGGAAGCAGGATGCCACCGCGCTGATTGCCGGGCGGGTGGAAGGGTATGCGTGCGCACACACCAGTTTTGACTACCTTATCTATCACACCAAAGCCCCCTGTGACGGTACCCGATGGGTGCGCCAATGGTGTCAGGAACACCCCGAGGAAGAGGTGCGCTTTTATGCCTGTGGGGGCGACGGCACCCTGAACGAGGTGGTGAGCGGCTGCATAGGTTTCGAAAAGGCACAGGTGACCGTCCATGCCAACGGCAGCGGCAACGACTATATCAAGTATTACGGCTCTCTAGACGATTTCAACGACATAGGACGGCTGGTGGAGGGGGTGCCACACGCGGTGGACGTGATGAGCATCGACTGCCCCGACAGCCCTGAGTTAGGAACGCGCTACAGCATCAATGTGTGCAATTTCGGTTTCGATGCCATGGTGTGCAAGGTGGGCAACGACGTCAGGCGCAAACCCATCATCGGAGGCAAGCACTCCTACACCACCGGCATCATCAAGAGCATCTTCACCTCACGTAGCAACTATGTGCGCATGACTGTGGACGGCCAACCTTTTTTCGACGGCAAGATGCTGCTGTGCACTTTGGGCAATGGCCGCTATAATGGCGGCAACTACATGTGCGCTCCCCTCTCGTTGAACGACGATGGGCTTTTAGAAGTGAATCTGTTCAGATGCATGTCGCTGACGAAGTTTGCCAGTCTGATCGATGCCTACAGCCACGGCACCCACATCAACCGACCGGACGCGAAGAAGCTGATGCTTTACCGCCAAGCCACGACGGTGGACATAGCCAGCGACAAGCCTTTCTGGCTGGTGATAGACGGCGAGATGCTGCACAGCGGCCACTACGTGGTGCGCAATCTGCGCCATGCAATTACATTCGTGAGCCCCCAGTAGCAGTTTCTTCCCTCCACCATCATTCCCCACAGTGCCCCAGCTCACCATTTTTGATTAAAATACAATTAGTTTACAATTTTATTTATCAATTCAACCAATTCTACTTTGGCGAGCCGTAGGCACGCAATCCTATTAACCTCACACTGCGCCTTCGACATAGTGTGAAGTATGTCACCATCACTGTCAAGGCGTACCGGAGACACGCTACATGGATGTATACCTGACAGTCAGACATCTCCGGCTCGCCTATCCATACCTTTACTTCGTACCACAATTATGCCATCAGGCGTAGTATGAGGTCATTGGGGCTCAACCTCTTCATAGTTATCGAAAAGCCAGTCATATATTGAAAGAGTAAGCAAAAACTAAATGAAGGGAAAACTGCAAGACCACTCTGCCGCCACCAACCCGCTTTCCTAACAACCGACACCGCCACTCACTGGTCATAATAAAGAACAAATATACCAAAAAGATCATCTTACCAAAACTATATTTGGTTTGTTCAATAAAAAAAAGAACCCTATCAGCGAAGGTTTTATCCGGAATTATGGAACCAATAACAAAGTAAGATTAAACAAGATAGAATTGCTGTCAGAAAAAAAATATTTTGAAATTAAAAAATATTTGTATATTTGCACTCAGTTTTAGAAGAAAACTGAGAAGCGTTATGCTTGACTGCTGATGAGAACGTAGGAAACTTTCAACAGCAAATAAGAAAGTCGGTATAGCGGTTCGCGCTCATAGCGTGGGCTGTTTTATCCATTTCTTTCTTATTGGCAATTCCTACGGCCATCATCAGCGAAAGGTATACAGTACCACGCTTCTTCTATTAAATACTCTTGTGGTGCTGGAGAGCGGCTTTAACAATTAAAATATGGTTAAGAAATTGTTTTTATTGGTTCTACCTTTCTTTAGCATGTGTATGGCTTTTTCACAAGAAGTCAGCAGCGGTCCCCGAATCGAATTTGAAACCAAGGAACATGAATTCGGAGAAATTAGAAGATTCAGTCCTGCCATGTGTGAATTTGTTTTCCGGAATACGGGTGACGAGGTTTTACGGATATCGAGTGTGCGGACTTCTAATGTGAGTGCTGTCGCTGAATTATCATCTGAAACAATCAATCCTGGGGAGCGTGGCAAAATAACAGTTAGATACTGCACTGGTATTATTGGTAAATTTGCCAGAACAATCACAGTTTCATCCAACGCCACTAATAAACGCGTAATACTAAAAATCAATGGATTTATCCAAAATACATTTCAAAGACAGAAGAAAAATGGAAAGTGGGGCGTAGTCAAGGATGGAACTAAAACCATAATTCCATTTGAATATGATACTATATGGCAAATTGACAAAGATGGTTATGCTGTAGCCAGCAAGAATGGAAAGATTGGCATCATTGATACTGCAAATCGAATCATAATTCCTTTCTTATATACAGAAGTTAACACGTATGGCAGTTTTCCTGCCATATCCTATTTCGATTCCGAGGGATTTGCTCAACTGAAGAAGCAGGGGAAATGGGGAATTGTCAACAAACGGAATCAGGCAATCATACCATTTATATATGATGGCATATTCTGTGCCGGAGATAACATCAGTGCTCTCTTTTTCAATAAACGCGCATTCTCAGCAGACAATGGACACTCCTATACAAAAAAGGATGGAAAGTGGGTCGTAATAAACAAAAGCAATCAGATTGTCAAATCCTTTGATTAAAAGCATATCGGAAAGTAAAGAATAGGTAGATGAATAGGTCAGCCTTCTTTCAAATCACAAAAAACAATATAAGAAAAACAATACTTTTATACGACAATAATATGAAAATAAGAAATTTATCAAAAAACGCTATTATTTATGCTACATTTATGTTATGCAGCATAATATGCCATGCCCAACGGGACAACTATGAGATTCGTTTTCCTCACCATTATTCAGAATTTTTGGGTAGTTACCAAAATAGAGAATTGTTTGCTGGGGGCAACTACTCCTATATTCCTGGGAGAATAGGGATTTATGGGTCCTTCATGCATGGATTTGATGGCAACTACTATGCAAATATAGGCCCAGTCGTTCGACTTACTAACGGTAATTCGACAGGGGTTGACATCCATTTGTTTCAGGGGTTGGGTATGAATAGTGGGGTTATTGAAGGTGAGACTGGTATACGTTTTGGTTTTGGCAGGGATAAGGCTTATGGACTGTGGAGTATCAGCGGGTCTCTTTGCTATTCGTCGAATGGTATCGGATGGACTGCAGGACTTAGTTGGCCTATAGCTGGCATTACTGCGGCTTCCGGTGTGATTATTGGATATGCTATCTTGGCTGCATATACAGGAATCAGCCTGCCTGATTTGAACCAAGGGGGGGGGGCTAAGCCAACGACATCCTCCGAATCAAAGACAAAAAACAGTAATCAGTCGGGAGAAAAGTCCTGTAATCAATATGTGTCAGAATACGATAGTCAACTATCGGAAGTCATACGTAACTATAACACGTATTCAGATTCTAAAAAGTATGGATCATCTACAAGCCAAGCCCAATTCCGAAGGAATTTGGTATCTTCCCAAAGCAAACTAAAAAAAATAAGGAGGGAGGCTTCTGCTCATGGATGTTCGATTTCGGCATCTTCGTATGAGAGCGCGATGCCCTAATACGGTAAAAATCAACAATAATTAAAAACATTATAGATTATGAAAAGAACTGCTATTTTGTTATTGGCATGTATATTACTTGCCTTCTACGGTTGCAATACGCCTGATTATGATAATAATGGCGGCTACGATGAACCTGCTACCTACAATAAAACGATGACTGGCCGATCTCGTATGGTTAATTGTCCTCTCTGTAATGGCACCGGTATGTGGAATCTCATGCCAGGGGATGCGATGGCGTATGTAAAATGCAATCTTTGCAATGGGTCTGGGCAAATGACCGAGGAGGAAGCTTATGCCTATATGGAAGCAGGCAGAAAGATTCAACAGATGTCCACTCCAAGAGGCACAAGCACCTCTGGATGGAATCAAAATGGTTATAATCCCCCTAAATGTCCAATTTGTCATGGCAGTGGGAGGTGCGATGTTTGCGCAGGAAGAGGATGGAAAACATATGTTAATGGCTATGCTGAAGACTGCACAAGATGTCGAGGAACGGGGCAATGTCAGAGTTGCTATGGGAGAGGACTTTTATAATAGATACTGCCTTTCTTGCAGTTGGAGGAGGTCTTCCCCAATAAGACCTTGTCCTAGGAAACCGTTAGATGGTCATATCTGGTTTTGCGGACTGAGAGGAAGACGGAGAGGGTGCTGATGGCCGTAACCAGCAAGAAGGTGAGGAGGAAATCAATAGCGCGCATAGCCACGGGGAAGGCGGAGACGATGAAGCCTGAGCCCATCTTGACGATGCCGAAATGCTGCTGAAGAAAGCATACGAGAAAGCCCACCACAAGGCCTACCACCACACCCACAATGGAAATCATCACCCCTTCGATGCGGAAGGTGCGACGGATGTCGGAACGCAGCATCCCCATGCTGCGAAGGGTGGCAATGTCGCGTTTCTTGTCCAGTATCAGCAACGAGAGGGAGGCCACAAGGTTAAGCGTGGAAATGAGCACGATGAGGGCCAAGATGAGGAAGATGCCAAGGCGTTCGCTGCGGAAGACTTTGTAGTAAATGGGTTGCTGTTCAAAACGGTCCTTGACGGTGAAATGGTCACCAAGAAGCTGGCGTACCTGTTCTTTGACCTGCTTGTCTTTGGCCCCTGGGCTTAGGGTCAGGGCCAAGGAAGTGCACTCGTCTGGGGCATAATCCATCAACTGCCGCACCAAGGAGATGTCTGCCACTACATAGCGGTTGTCTATATCTTGCTGAATATAGAAGTTGCCACCTGGATAGGCATAGGCCGTGTTGAGGGCCTGCTCCATGGTAAGGCCTAAAGCCACACCGCGTTTGGGTATATGCACCGCCACTGGCACGTTGGAGGCCTCGCGGATGCCTAGGTTGTAGTATACCTCGGCACCGAAGAGGAGGAAATAAATGTTTTCGTCAACATCCTCGGAGGCTGCCCCCTGGGGCTGAGCTGCGGCCTTGAGGGCATAGGTGCCTTCATAGAGAAGGGTGTCAAGTCCGGTCACTTTGGGATAGGCAGCGTCGACTCCGCGCAGCAACACGATGGCCTGGTTGTGGCGGTAGGTTATCCAGGCATTTTCCTCCACAATGCAGGAGATGTCTTCTATGCCTTCGAGCCGCCCAAGCTCTGCTAGCGGAATGTCGCTGGTATGGAATGTTTTGCCCTGGGCGGGTTGCACAAGCAGGGGTGGGTCGAACGAGTTGAAGAGGGTCTGGGTGAGAAGGCCGATACCATTGTAGACGCTGAGCACCACAATGAGGGCTGCTGTGCTGACGGCAATGCCGATAAGAGAGATCCAGGAGATGATGTTGATGACGGTCTTCTGCTTGCGGGAGAAGAAATATCGGCGGGCGATGAGCAGGTTGAGATTCATGGCAGCGACCAGGCGCAAAGAGATTCTTACTGCTTCAGCAGGCGGTCAATCTTCTCCACATAGTCGAGGGTGTCGTCGAGATAGTAGTCCAGCTGGGGAATGATGCGCAGTTGCTTGGCCTCGCGGTTGCCCAGGCGGCGACGGATGTCGGAGGCATGGGTGAGGATGGCATCGATGATGCCCTGCTTGGTGGCAGGGACGGCGGGTTGGCCATTTTGGGCCGGGATGTCGCCAATGGGCATGATGCTAACATGGACACGGGCAATGGAGAGGTCGGGCGAGATGCGCACGCCGGTGACGGTGATGAGCGAATTGCCCAGGAGGGGCTTCATCTCACGCAGGAAGATGTCGCCAAGGTCCTGCTGGATGAGGCGGGAGATTTTTTGCTGACGGGTACTTTCCAAAGCGAGACACTCCTATTTTAGAGACGCCAGCCGACGCGGACAGGGATAAACACAGTTTGCTGCTGGAGGACAACACCGGCTTCAATAAAGAAACTATGGTAGTTGCGGTCCATCTCCTGATAGGCATGGTCGTAGAACCAGTTGAGGCCGCCATAAAGCTCGATGTAGGGGCTCATGGTGTTGCCATAGTTGTTATTGTTGATGAGATAGCTTCCGCCCAAACGTGCACCCACCATGGGAGCCCAGGTGGCGTTGATGGGACGGTAGTCCATGTCAACAAACACTTGTGCCATATGGCTGGGTTCAACACCTCTGTTGCCCTGATAGAGGGGGAGGCAGTAACTGTAGCCCACGCCACCGCCAAGGAAGAAATCCTGACTGATGTTGATGCCGTTGACGATGTTGAGGCCAAAGGCTTCCTCATGGTCACGAAGGTAATAGCCGTTAGGGGTGGTCGGATTGGTGCTGCCGTCACTTAGGACACGCTGCTGTCCATAGTTGCCGACATTGTGAAGGTAACCAGCTTCAATCTTGAGCATATACTCAACATTGGGTTTTTCCTGTTTGAACTGAGCCGATGCCGTGGTGGCGGCAAAAAGCATAACTATCAGTAATCCAATTTTTATATTCTTCATTGTACAATTATTTGCGCCTGCAAAGATAAGAAATTATTTTTGATTAGCACGACATAACTTCCGGCGGGAAGGTTGTGGCAAACGGCGTCACCGCTATGCAAATCATTCTTTTCCAATACTTTTCTTCCTAAAGAATCCAGCATGAGGAGGTTAAATTTTTTGTCGTAACTGCCCATGTCGACAGTAAATTGCCCATGGCTGGCAGGGTTGGGATAAAGGGAGAGGACGACACTAGATTCTTGGGGTTGGAGCGGGGTGATGGAGACGAGTGCGGTGTCCACCACGGCCAAGGCATACTGGCCAGGAAGAAGGCGGGCAGTGAAATAACCATTGGAAAAGGAGCTAGCGGAAGTACGGGTGCGTGAGACCAGCTGCCAGGGCTGACGTGGATCAGAACGATAAACCAAGCAGAGGGAGTCGAGGGTGGCGACTTTTTCGTAAAAATCCTCATCTATGAAGGCGGCACCGGCAGAGCCATTGGGACCCCTGTTGTAAAGGAAGCGGCCAGTGATATTGCCTTCCCATGGTATGTTGCCGACCACTTGCCAATATCGATTACTGAGACGCACAATGCCTTCGGGCAGCGGGCCTTGGGGTTGTGCAAAGTGGTGTCCCACATGGACCCACGCGTTGGTGCGGTCGGTGGCCTTGCCTACCATGATTCGGCAGTAGCTATGGGGCATTTCCTGAAGTCCTTGAGAGGAGAGATTGGCGGTGTCGTCGGTGCAGGCATCGGAAAACTGATGGTGGTAGTCAACTACGGCAAAGGCTGCTTGAAAGGGAAGTGAGAAGGTCTGGGTGAAGACACTGTCATCGAAAATCATCAGGCGGTCGCACGTCTGTAGGTCACGACTAAAGAAAGTGATGGGCACACGATTGCCACGGGCCATCTGATCGGTGCCGCGTAGCAGTTGGCGGAGGGTGAGGGTGGCGCTGCTGGCATCGGAGGTGAAATTCTCAATGGAGTAATCGACAAAGCCCGGCCTGAAGACGTGGAAGTCAAAGAAATCAGTCAGGTCCATGCCGCTGTATAGCGAGAGGCTGTCGCGGAGGGAAGCAGCGTCGAGGTTGCCAAAGGCACAGTTGCAAAACAGACGGTTCATGCAGACATAGAAAAGAGAGTCGCCGATATACCCTCGCAGCGAGTGCCACACCATGGCCCCTTGCTGGTAGGTAGTGGTGCCATAGGTATAGTAGCGCGACATGCCCGAGAGCGATCTCCAACCGGCGTCGTCTTTATGGGCAGTGCGGAGCACGGTGGATAGCTTATTTTGATAAAAGTCGGTGGCGGCAGACTTACCATACAGAGCTTCTGTGGCAATTTCTTCACAGAAGGTGGCGCCTCCCTCGTTAATCCACATGTCACCTTCCGTAGCACAAGTAACCAGGTTACCAAACCAGGCGTGACCCAACTCATGACAGATAGTCGAATGACACCGATTGTCGGAGGAAGCCATGCAGTCGGACACCAACGCAATGTTGTTGGCATGCTCCATAGAACCCATCGGCGTGGATACATACCCCACTCGCTCCCAACGATAGGGTCCAAAGCAGCGCTCGTACATAGGTATGACCTCTTCCAATATATCGTATGTGGCGACCACCGAAGTACTATCGTGGGTGGTGAAACCTATGGTGGCGGGATAAGTGCCATAAAGGCCCTGATACTCCCTTTCTATAATATGGAAGTCAGCAGTGGCCACACCCGACAGGTAGGTAGGAATGGGATAGTCCAATGTCCACACACTTGTACTGCTGCCATCATCGGCCCAAGTCTCACTTTGCTTCATACCACTACATAGGGCACGCCAGCCTGGTTTGGTGGTTACATTGTAGCGATAAGTGGCCTTATCGTAAAAGTTGTCACGACAGGGATACCAGCTGCGTCCAAAAACATGCGGAAACTGCATGAAAGCGCATCCGAGGTTATAGTATATATTGTTATCCAAATGCATGCCGCCAAAGCCATAATTTTCCACATACCCGTTGGTGACGTATGGCACAGTTATCACGTGAGTGTCACCCACCACGACATTACTCAAGTATATACGCAGCAGAGCATTGTCACGTTCGTAGTTGAATCCCCTTATAATCGTGCCGTCTAGACTCACGGGAAAAAGCGAATCACAAATCAAATCCAAGGTGAGGGACGAACACTGCCGGGTCATCCGAAAAGTGATTTCGGCGGTGGCTCTCAGCTGTTTGGGTGTGGTATTGCCCATATCAAGGGTGAGGTCGTAATGCAACACATCCACCGAATCGGCCTCAGCCGACTGTCCGAATGCTCTGTTTTGGACCATTGACAAACAGAGCGGCAACAAAAAATACAATATTTTTTTCATAAGTCTATGATATTCTATGTCAATAAATAGCAGCTGTTCAGACAGCATTCTGAATGCAAAGATACAAAAAAAAATTTTGGTGGAATAAAAAAAAGTTCATACTTTTGCAAAGTGATATTAAAATGATATTAAATCAAACACAAAAGAAAACAACAAACAATTTAAAAGTTTAATGGTTATGGAAACAAAAGAGTTTAGTAAAAGAATGACCGCCTTCAACAACGGGTTCCTGCATCTTATTATCAATTTGGCCATGCTGGTGGGCATCATCACAGGCACCATTGCTCTGGTCGGCCCCCACGACGACTTGGCCATCCTCCTCTGCTGCTTGGGCAGCGTGGTCTATCTGCTGCACTGCATCGGCTTTATGATTATCCAGCCCAACTTGGCCCGCGTGCTGACCTTCTTCGGCAAGTACCGCGGCACCGTGACCGACAACGGCTTTTTTTGGGTCAATCCCTTCTATGGCAAACGTCGTCTCTCGCTCCGCGCCCGCAACATGGATGTCGACCCCATCAAAGTCAACGACAAGAACGGCAACCCCATCATGATCGGCCTCGTGCTGGTATGGAAAATCAAGGACACCTACAAAGCCTGTTTCGACATCGAGGTAGAAACCATCACCACCGTGGATAAGGACGGCAACAAGACCACCCACGGCAACGGCTACGACAACTTCGTCAACGTACAGAGCGATGCCGCCCTGCGCAAAGTGGCAGGCCTCTATGCCTATGACAATATCGACAACAACCACACCGAGGAAATCACCCTCCGCAGCGGTGGCGAGGAAATCAACGACCGCCTGGAAGAAGAGCTGCGCAGCCGCCTTTCCATCGCCGGCATCGAAGTAGTCGAGGCTCGCATCAACTACCTGGCCTACGCTGCCGAAATTGCCAGCGTCATGCTGCGCCGCCAGCAGGCCGATGCCATCATCTCCGCCCGCGAGAAGATTGTGGAAGGAGCCGTCAGCATGGTGGACCTGGCCCTGAAGAAGCTCTCTCAGGACAACATCGTGGCGTTGGACGAGGAGCGCAAGGCCGCCATGGTCAGCAATCTGCTGGTGGTGCTCTGCGCCGACGAGAGTGCCAGCCCTGTCATCAACACAGGCACCCTTTACAATTAATCGCCATGAAAAAGAGTTTTGCACTGAGGGTAGATGCCGAGGTCTATGAGGCCATCGAAAAATGGGCTGCCGACGAGTTCCGCAGCACCAACGGACAGATAGAGTGGATACTGTCCGAGGCCCTCAAACGTGCCAAACGCACCCCTCGCAAGAATTCTCAAGAACCCAAATCGGAAGAATAACCGCACCCACACCATGGAAACACGTAAAATTATCGGATACCTCCTTTTTGCCTTGGCGGCCATCGTCTGCCTGGTGTCCAATGTCTGGTTCATCGTCAAGATGCCCGCCGGGGCGGAGAAGGTGGAGACCCTGCTCACCCATGCCCTGCCCGAGGTAGTCGTCGTGGCCGCCATCGCCTTCATCTTCACCCACCCTACCACGGTCACCAACAAGATTTACATCAACCTCCGCCAACCCCACATCAAGCGCAAGCCCTACATGAACATCGATCCCGACGGCTATCGCTACGTCTCCTTCGGGGCCATGACCCTGTTCATCACCCTGGCCTTCGCCTTCGACGCCTTCAAGCTTCTTGGTGCAGGCTTCCTGACCCGTGTCCACACCGAGGCGGCGGTCATTGTGCTTGTCTTCGGCTGCATGGCTGTCACCATCTGGGCCGAAGTCAAGGCCCGCTTGGCAGCCGTGCGCCGCGGCACTCCCAACCAAGACTAACCCCATCATTTAAACTAAAAACTAAAAACTAAAAATGATTATCCGCATTTGCCGTAAAGAAGCCTCGGAGAGGCTTAATCTCAATAACCCCATACAAGCGCAGCGCAGTGCGGTGACTGATAGTCAACACCTCGGGTGCGTCTCGGAGAGACGCGACCTCGCCTATGTGCCAATTGCGGATAATCATATAAACTAAAAAAAACGACAAAAATGGACGAAATTCTCCGTATCGAAGGTCTCAGCAAAACCTTCACCCTCTCGCGCAAGCAGCAGCGGCTGGAGCATACCCAGCAGCGGCACAAAACGGCCGTAGACGACCTCTCCCTCACCGCCAACCGGGGTGAGATATTCGGCCTCCTGGGTCCCAACGGGGCCGGCAAGACCACTACCCTACGCATGCTCGCCACCCTCATCAAGCCCGACCGCGGCAATGCCTGGGTCGACGGCTGCAGCATCGTCACACAGCCCGAGGAAGTACGCGGCAAGATAGCCTTCCTCACCAGCGAACTGAAGTTGGAAGACTTCTTCACCCCCAACTATCTCTACGACTTCTTCAGCGAGCTGCACGGGGTGGCCCCCAGCACCGCAGCCGCACGCAAGCAGAGCCTCTTTGCCCGCTTCGGCATCGACCGGTTTGCCGAGGTCAAGGTGGCCAACCTCTCCACCGGCATGAAGCAAAAACTCAGCCTCGTCATCTCCCTGGTGCACGACCCAGACATCATCATCTTCGACGAGCCCACCAACGGCCTCGACGTCATCACCGCCCGCACCGTCACCGACTACCTGCAAGAACTGCGCTCCTCAGGCAAGACCATCATCCTCTCCACCCACATCTTCAGCCTGGTCGAGCGCCTGTGCGACCGCGTGGGCATCATCATCGACGGACACCTGACCGCCTGTGGCTCGCTCCAAGAAGTGTGCGACGGCATGAACATCGAGGACCGCTTTTTCGAACTTTACAAACAACAGAAAGGAGACGAACAATGAACCGCAACAACACCTGGACCATCATCCGCAAAGAGTTTGCCCGCTTCTTCGGCGACCGCCAACTGCTTTTCACCACCGTCATCATGCCGGGCCTGCTCATCTACCTTATCTACAGCCTCATGGGTGTAGGCATCCGCAACATGGAAAGCCAGGGCGAACAGGACCTAGTGATGCTGAAAGTGGAGAATATGCCTCCCAGCATGCAGCCCCTCTTAGAGTCCGCCGACAGCAGCATCGCACTGCTGCATGAGTCTTTCGGCCAAGCCGACATCGACGCCCTGCAGGACAAAGACATCAACGTAGTGCTCATGCGCTTCCCCGCCCAGTTCGACTCCCTTGTGGCCTCCTACCAGCCCTCCACCGGGCTGCCCGCCCCCAATGTCGAAATCTACTACAACTCCGCCAACAACGCCTCCAACCGCGTATACATGACCCTCGAAGCCGCCCTCACCGCCTTCGAAAACGCACAGGCCAACCTCTTCGACATCAACCGCGCCGATTCTGAGGAGCAGACCTTCAACCAGGCCAGCGACGACCAGGTGGTAGGCGACATCCTCAGCAAACTCCTGCCCATGCTCATCATCATGATGCTCTTCAGCGGCACCATGGCCATCGCCCCCAGCTCCATCGCGGGCGAGAAAGAGCGCGGCACCATTGCCACCCTCCTCGTCACCCCCATGAAACGCTCCGAACTGGCCTTGGGCAAGATAGTCTCACTCAGCTCCATCGCCCTCCTTAGCGGCATCTCCAGCTTCATAGGCATTGCCCTCTCGCTGCCCAAAATGATCTCGGCCGAGGACGGCAGCATCGACATCCCATTCAACTACACCACCAACGACTACATCGCCCTGCTGCTGGTCATCTTGGCCTCAGTGCTGGTCATGGCCTCGGCCGTCAGCCTCCTCTCCGCCCTGGCCAAGGACGTGAAAAACGCCGGCACCATGGTCACCCCCTTCATGCTGGTGGTGATGCTGGCGGGCCTGCTGCCCATGTTCCAGACCGGCACCGCCCAAAACTTGGGCATATACCTCATCCCCTTCTACAACGCCATTGAGGTCATGGCCGATATCTTCGCCCACTCCATGCGCTGGAGCACCGTGTTGGTCACCCTCGTCTCCGACATCGCCTACACCGGTATCGCCGTCTATGGACTCACCCGCATGTTCAACAGCGAAAAAATCATGTTCTCGCGCTAACCTGCAGACCTCCTTTTGAATGTATTTTGTAAACTATAAAGTAAAAACAAAAACTAAAAAGTATATTGGCATAGCATTTGTCCAATCCTTTTTAGTTTTTAGTTTTTACCTTTTACTTTTATAGAGTCACTCATGAAGAAAAACATCCTCCTTTTCATCGCTATAGCCTACGGCCTGATTGTGGCCGCAGGCCTGGCTTTCTATTTATCCGATTTCAACTACGCTTCTCCGGCCGGCACAGTCCTAGGCCTAGCCTGTATGACCTTTCCCCTCATAGCCACCCTGGTCTGCCAAAAAGTGGAAAAGAAACCACTCCTACAGGGACTGGGCATCAGCTGGAAGGTCAACCGCTGGTGGTTTGCCGGATGGTTCCTCATACTCGCCATCGCCCTCTTCATCCTCCTCTTCTCCTACTGGATTGGCGGACC
>DFDY01000009.1 GCA_002368955.1 Bacteroidales bacterium UBA3816 | reverse complement strand
GGTTGCATACGCGTTACGCACCCGTGCGCCGGTCGCCGCCAGGGTATTGCTACCCCGCGCTGCCCCTCGACTTGCATGTGTTAAGCCTGCCGCTAGCGTTCATCCTGAGCCAGGATCAAACTCTTCATTGTAAGAATTGCTTGCTTTTAACCTTTGACTCGTCTGTGCCATCCGCCTCCAACCCTGTTGAAGGCATCGTGACACACGCTATCTCATGTTCCAAAAAATTTCAATGTTCTCTTGCTTTTTTATCAACCGTTGTTGTTGTCCCGAAAAGCGAGTGCAAAGATACGACCTTTTTTGAAACCTGCAAATTTTTTTTTCATTTTTTTCTTTCACCAATGTTTAATCAACTAGATTTCAGCACTAAAATTTTTCAATTTTTTTTCGTCTATTGGAGAAAATCGGCTGCAAAATAGCCCCAAAAATGCAAAATCTTATCATTTTTTCGCCTAAGTCGATATATTCACATGTTGATAACGATGTAAATTGCTATATATCTGAATGTTACTTGATTTTTCATACCATATAAAACACAACTTATTCAATTGATTTACAGTAAAATACTATATTTCTAATCAAACCAAAAGTATGTTTTCAGAATCGATATAAACAGGGAAAAGTAACCTTTTTGAGACAAAAAATGGAAAAAAAAGGTTCCATCCTGACCTAGATGGAACCTTTCAGATAATCTTTTCTTATTTCTGGAGGGAAATGCTCGATGGCATAGCGCAGGGTGGTGCGGGGCATTGTTCGGTAGCGAGGGGCAAGATAGTCGACCAACAGCTGCCGGTCGCGCTTGCCCACCTCGCGGAGCAACCAACCCACCGCTTTATGAATAAGGTCGTGTGGATGCCCCATTAGCCGATCGGCAATGGCCAAGCAGTCGTCAAACTGCCCTTGGCGCACAAAGGCCATACAGCTCACCATGGCAATACGCTGCTCCCACAGGCTGTGCCCTTCGGAGGCTAGCTCATAGAGCAGATGACGGTCTGCCTTATCCAACAGCCATGCCCCCACAATCTCATAGCAGGAGAGGTCAACCAAATCCCAATTATTAATATATAATGTATGAGATAAATAGAAATCGACACACCGCTGCTGTTCCAAAGGGTTATTTTTGGCGTGTTGGAACATCTGCACCAATACCAGCAGGGCTGCCAGCCGCACTTCGTGAAACTGCGAGCCTACGCACTCCTCCAAATCGGCAAAGGTGCAGGTACGCCAAAGCCGTTTCACCACCTGACGTGTGACAGGCACCTTCAGTCCAAGAAAGACATCTCCTTCGCCATACTGGCCGGGGCCGGTCCTGAAAAAGCGAGCAAGGTTCACTGCCTGGGCCTCGTCGCGGAGGTCCACAATGGAGGTGTATAGCTGACTCTTGCCGTCTTGCCTATCCATAACCTTATTATATATTATTATTTGACAATCAGACTGCCCGTACGCAACTGACCTTGCTGTACCACGCAGACCCGATAGCAGCCCGAGGCGAGTGAGGCCACGCTGAAGCTGTTGGAAGCACTGCTAACCGTGCCGGTCAGCACCACCCGTCCCATCAAGTCAATCACCTGCAGACGGGCCATCTCGGACGTGAGCCCGTCAACAGAAACTCGGCTCTCGGCCGGATTGGGGCAAAAAGTCAAATTGCCATACTGGGCCACCTCGCTTATGGCCAGCGTCCGGTTGCCATAAGAGTAGATATAGTCACAGAAATGCTGCAACCGATGTTCGGTATCCAGTCCGTACCAACGTTCGGTGGTGTAAACCCGTGTATTGGAGTAAGTCTTCGGACGCGACATCTCGGGCGACCACGGCATCAGCGTTTCGTCCAAGGTCATCTGCTCGTCAAAGAGATACTCGCTGCGTTCCGACTCCTGGCCGGAAACGTCATAGCGGTGGAACTCGGTACAGTTGCCCTGCGGGTCGTAGACATAGGTCTGCCTGCCGTTGAACTGCCAGCTGCCCGAGCCTTCATACAGGCTGTCCGCCACCTCCTGGGTTCTCCCCTCGGCATCGTAGCGGTATGTGAGCTTCTCGTCGGGGCTCAGGCCGCTGCCGTTATAGGAGAACCATAGCTCCTCAAACAGCCGTCCCCCCTCATAGCTATACTCCACCTTTTGGTACTGGACGCCGCTCATGGTCAGCGTGGTCAGCACAATCTGGTTGTCGGCATTATAGCTGTACGCATACACGCCGCCCAACTGCCAAACACCGTCGAAGTCGTTATAGTTGGTACGTGAAGCAATGTTGCCAGCCGCGTCGTAGGTGTAGTCGATATAGTAGACATTCTTCCAGCTGCCGTCCAGCAGCTGCCAGCCCGCCAGACGGACCATCTGGCCCTGCTCGTTGTAGAAAAGCGAGTCAATGACCGAAAAGCCGCCTTGCTCCACCTCCGACACTGACACAAGCTGGTTGCGCTCATTATAGAAGAAAGAACAGGAACTGAACCTGTCGTCCGAGTAAATTTCATTCAGCTGATATCGATACGAATTCTTGGCCGCCATCTGCTCGATGGCATTTAGGCGATGTTCCTTCTGTTTGTATCGGCTCAGTGGCTGTGCCATAGCCGTAAGGCTGCACAGCAACAATGCAAAAGCAATAAATATTTTTCTCATAAAATAATAACTTTAATGTAATTCAAACTTGAAATAATGGTTGCGGATGCGCCATTCATAGATGAGCCACAGCACGAAATAGCCATTGGTGAACACCTCGTAGAGCCACGTCCATGGGCTGGCCAAATGCAGGAACCGCTTGACCACCCAGAGCACCACGTCCACCACAAACAGCGCATCCCACACCTGCTCGCGGTCGGAAAACTCCAGCCTCACCTCGCCGCGCAGCGGCAGCTCCACATGCTGTGTGGCCGAAATCATCGGCACCATGCTCTGCACCGTGATGTCATAGGCTCCGGCGGGCATCTCCACCGACACCTCGCGGTCCTTCATCACCCCAAGCAGGTGTCCGTCAATCAGAATCTTATGCGGCAGGGACAGCGCAAACTTGCCGCGCTTCTGCACCAACGTCAGACGTGCCATCGGCCCTCGGCTATTTCACCACCTGTTTGCCAGCCTTTTGCCAAGCCTCGATGCCGCCATCGAGGTTGACCACCTTGTAGCCCATCTTGACCAGAGCCTGGGAGGCAGCCTGGCTGCGGCGGCCCCGCTGGCAGTAGACGGCAATGGTCTTGTCCTTAGGCAGACCGGCCTCGTTCACGTTCTCCTCGAAGGTCTTGCCCCATGTCACGTTCTTGGCCCCTTTCAGGTGTCCGCTGGCAAACTCACGGTCGCTCCGCACATCCACCAGCACCACATTGGTCTGATACAAAGTCTTGGCAAACTGGTCCACCGACAGGGTGGTAAAACCAGCCTGCTGTTCCTTGTGGCACCCCTGTCCGCCGCACTTATTCTGGCATGAATGGGAGCAAGGCTGCTGCGCAAACCCAATAAAGGAGAGGAAAACCGAGGCTACAAACAAAAACAATTTCTTCATAATCATGTATTTAAACTATTTAAACATATTACTTTCAACCAGACAAATTTACACAAAAAAACCGAATCCACACCCTCCCCGCCCAAATTATTTTTCTCTTCCTCCGTTGTCATCCTCTCCCATCCAATCCTCCTTTGTTTATTGACCGCCCTTTTCCTTCCATCACCGCCCCCAGACACTTTTCCAAAAGCCCATTTTCGCCAGGCAGCCACTTGCGACGGAGCTTTTTGAGGGACCATTGAGGGTCCGCTGAAGGTTCGCCGATAGTTCGCACAGCCAGACGAAAAAACACTGACGCTCAAGCGTTTCTATTTTGACTCGTCGGAGAAAAAGACCTAACCGACGAAGAAATCAATGAGTTACGCCATTTATCGCACAAACAAGTAGTTACCAAAACAATTCTGTCATATATATGAAATTATTGGTGTCCGATAAAAA
>DFDY01000184.1:11858-13043 GCA_002368955.1 Bacteroidales bacterium UBA3816 | reverse complement strand
CGGCCGGGCATGGCCATCTTCATGGCACAGGTGTGCATGTTGTAGGCGGTGGCAATGGCCTTCTCGATTTCGGCAATCTCTTCGTCGCTCTTGATGCTGCGCTGCTTGATGCAGGCCATGATGAGCTCCATGCTGGCATAGCGGCTGACGGCATCGAATTTGATGCCCAGCAGCTGGCTCATCTGGCGGGTGTTGTCGGCACGGTAGGGAGGCAGATAGTGTATCTTGCGGGCTTCGCCGATGGTCTTGGTGCAGAGGGTCTGGAGGGCGCAGAGGTCGCCGCTGTTGGCCACACCCACGCTGGCTGCCAGTTCCTTGACACTGGGCAGGGGGCCGCTCCAGATGACATCGTCGATGTCGTAGTCGTTGGCAAAGACATAGTCCTTGCCGCTGTCGCAGTCGAGCACACCAACCAGGTCTTCGCGCTGCAGGCCGAAGAAATAGAGGAAAGTGCTGTCCTGACGGAACCAATAGGTGTTGTCGGGGTAGTTGCAGGAGGCTTCGTGGTTGCCCTGAATGATGATAAGACCGTGGCCTACGTCTTTGCGCAGTTGCTCACGTCTTGCAATATAGGTCTCTTTTTTGAACATAGCTGTTAGTATATATTTTTTTGAATTTGCAAAGATACTAAAAAAAAATGTAATAGATAGAAAATTATTCGTATCTTTGCAGCCCAAATTTAAAAAGATAGTTTTATTCTATGAAGCAAGAAGAACTTAAACTAAACCCCAACCGCTTGGTGCAGTTCCTTCAAAAACCCATGAAGGAGTTCACCAAAGCAGATATCCTCAAGGTCATCGAGGAGTTCCAAATCGAGATGATCAACTTCCGTTACATGGCCAACGACGGAAAGCTGAAGACTCTGAACTTTGTCATCAACAGCCTGGAGCATGCCGACGAGATTCTCACCTCGGGCGAACGCGTCGACGGCAGCAGCCTCTTCCCCTATATCGAGGCCGGCAACAGCGACCTGTATGTCATTCCCCGCTTCCGCACAGCTTTCCTCGACCCCTTTGCCGAGATTCCCACCCTCGACATCCTGTGCAACTTCTACACCAAGGACGGCAAACCCTTTGAGATGGCTCCGGAATACACCCTGCACAAGGCCGGCAACGCCTTCCGCGAGGTGACCGGCGGCATGGAGTTTGAGACCATGGGCGAACTGGAATACTACGTCATCGCCCC
>DFDY01000184.1:0-11743 GCA_002368955.1 Bacteroidales bacterium UBA3816 | reverse complement strand
TTCTGCAAGTTTGAAAACTTCCGCACCGAGGCCATGAAACTCATTGCCGAATGCGGTGGCCTCATCAAATATGGTCACAGCGAGGTAGGCAACTTCTATCTGGGCGACAACATGTACGAACAGAACGAGATCGAGTTCCTGCCCACCACCCTAGAGGACTCTGCCGACCAACTGGTGATAGCCAAATGGATCATGCGCACATTGGGCAACCAATACGGCATCACCGTCACCTTTGCTCCCAAGATTACCGTGGGCAAGGCCGGCAGCGGCATGCACATCCACACCCGCATCAGCAAGAACGGCGAGAACATGTACGTAGGCGAAAACGGCCTCTCCGAGGTGGCCATGAAAGCCATCGCCGGCATACTGCATTGCGCCGGTTCGCTCACCGCCTTCGGCGACACCAACCCCACCAGCTATTTCCGTCTGGTGCCCCACCAGGAGGCTCCCACCAACATCTGCTGGGGCGACCGCAACCGCAGCGCCATGGTGCGCGTGCCGCTGGGTTGGACCAAAGGGTCGGGCAACATGATGGCCGACTGCAACCCCTTGGAGAAGAACGACCCCGTAGACTTCAGCCACAAGCAGACCATCGAGCTCCGCACCCCCGACGGCAGCGCCAACGTCTACCTGCTGCTGGCAGGCATGGCCGTGGCCGCCCGTCACGGTTTCGAGATGGAGAATGCTGTGCAGTATGCCCGCGACCGCTATGTGAGTGTCAACATCTTTGAGCACGAAGAGGTGCTGAAACGCCTCGACGTGCTGCCCGACAGCTGTGCCGCCAGCGCTGACCAGCTGGAGCGCGACCGCGCCATCTATGAGGAACGCGGCATCTTCGCCCCCGGCCTCATCGACGGCATCATCAAGGAGTTGAGTTCTTACAACGACCGCACCCTCCGCGCCGACATTGGCAACGACTCTGAGAAGATTCTGTCCCTGGTGGAAACCTACATGCATTGCGGCTGATTTCTTAGCAAACACTTTAAAAAATTAAATCATTTATTTATTAACCATTTTAAATTCAAGCAAAAATGAAAAAAACATTGTTTGTGGCTTTATTAGCCTGTTTCACCCTGATGTTTGCCTCCTGCAACAAAGAAAAAGATCTGGCCGGCACTAACTGGAAGACCCACACCACCACCTCACAGACCATTGCGATGGCAACCGTCAACATGACCATCGATGGCACCATGATGTTCACCGATGCCACCAAAGGTACCATAACCCTCACCGCCAACGGCACAATGGAAGCCATGGGCATGAGCGAGAATCTTGACGAAGAGACTATGACCTCCGACTTCACCTACACCTTCGATGGCGAAAAAGGTGTCATGACCATCACCGAAGATGGCGAAACCGAGGCCATGCCTTTCACCTACAACAAGAAAGACAACACCATCGCCTTTACTTTCAGCATTTCCGACGACGAGACTGGCCTCAACTTCTCCTTCGACATGGTGTTCAACGAAGATAAGTAATGCCGACCCTATTTCTACTCATTGGTGGAAACCAGGGCGACCGCGAAACACTGCTTCGCCAAGCAACAGACCTAATACAGCAACGTATTGGGTCTGTTGCTGATTTATCTAAAATCTATCAAACCGCCCCTTGGGGCGATTTTAGCACGGACGATCATCCGCAAGATTTCCTCAATCAAGCCCTCAAGGTTCTCACCAATCTTTCTCCATCTGAGTGCCTGACAGAGGCTTTGACCATTGAGAATGAATTGGGGCGCAAGCGGAAAAATCAAGCCCCCACCCTTTACTCCTCCCGCCCCATCGACATTGACCTTATTTTCTACGACTCCCTCATCATCCACTCACCCAGCCTCGTTCTCCCCCACCCCCGTATGCATCTCCGACGCTTTGTCCTCACCCCATTGTGCGACTTTGCGCCCAATTATATTCACCCTGTATTTAACAAAAAACTTTTGCAACTTTTATCCGAATGTCCCGACACCTCTTCTTGCTTGCCCTACTGCTGATGCCGCTGGCCTCCATTGCCCAGCACACCATTAGCGGCACCGTGACCGACAACTCCAACGGCGAGACCCTTATCGGTGCCACAATCCTAGACACCCGCAGCGGCAAGGGCACCACCACCAACGTCAACGGCCGCTTCAGCCTCACCCTCAAGAGCGACAGCGCCACCCTACGCATCACCTTCGTAGGCTACGAACCCATCTATGACACGCTAAGGCTTAACGTCAACCATACGCGCAACTACATTCTCAAACCCAGCGTACAGCTTCAGGAGGTCACCATCACCGCACAGCGCATCAATTCGCGCGAGTCGTCACAGATGAGTGCCTTGGAGATGCCTGTAGAACAGCTCAAGGCCGTACCCGTCCTCTTTGGCGAGGCCGACATTCTCAAAGCCATCCAGTTGATGCCCGGCGTGCAGTCTGGCAACGAGGGCACCGGCGGCATGTATGTGCGCGGCGGCGGTCCCGACGAGAACCTTTTCCTCCTCGACGGCATACCGCTCTACAATGTCAACCACCTGGGCGGTTTCTTCTCCGCCTTCAATGCCGACGCAGTCAAAAACGTCACCCTTTACAAAGGCAGTTTCCCCGCCCGTTTCGGTGGCCGTCTTTCCAGCGTGCTAGACGTGACCACCAACAACGGCAATGACAAAGAAATACACGGCAACGCCTCCCTCGGTCTCATCTCCGCCAAGCTGGCAGTGGAAGGCCCAATCGTGCCCGGCAAGACCACCTTCTCCCTCTCGGCCCGCCGCACTTATGCCGACCTTATATTAAAACCCCTGGTGGCCAAATTGGCATTGGATGTCGACGGAAAGACCAAACTCAAGGCCGGCTACCATTTCTACGATATCAACGCCAAGGCTGTGCACTCCTTCTCAGACAAGAGCCGACTCTATGCCACCTTGTACATAGGCGACGACGATGCCAACATACGTGTGCGAACCGAAAGCAGCCTACAGGAAGACCAATACCTCTCCTTTGTCAACAACTGGGGCAACATGGTGGGCGGCCTTCGTTGGAATTATGTGCTCGGGCCTCGCCTATTCATGAACCTCACCGGCTCCTACACCCAGTACACCAACGCCATGGACTTTGGTCTAGAAACCATCGCCACTCTGGCCGACAGCACCGAGCAGGTCTCCACCATCGACGGCAACTACCTCTCCTCCATCCGCGACCTCACGGGCCGCATCGATTTCGCCTTCACCCCCAACACCAACCACGACATCCAGTTTGGCACCTACCTCACCCACCACTGGGTGCGCCCCAGCGTGGCCAGCGCCAGTATCAACTACTACGACCAAATCCAGATGAACGAAGCCTGGCAGATGGACACCAACATTCAGGATGCCCTGGTCGTGGCCAACGACTGGGTAGTCTTTGCCGAGGACGACTGGAACATCAACGACCTCCTCAAAGTCAACTACGGCCTCCATTTCAGCGGCTTCCAGGTCGAGAATTCTTTCTACCCCTCCCTCCAGCCCCGCCTCTCGGCCCGACTGCTGCTGGGCGAGAATCTCTCCTTCAAGGCAGGCTATGCCTACATGTCGCAATACATGCACCTGCTCTCCACCACCAGTGTCTCCATGCCCACCGACCTCTGGGTGCCCTCCACCGACCGCATCCGTCCCATGAATGCACATCAGGTGGCCGCCAGCCTCTGCTACGATATTCCCTTGGTGGCCGAAATCTCCATTGAAGGGTACTATAAGCATATGTCCAACCTCATTGAGTACAAGGACGGAACCACCGCCTTTGGCACCTCGCAGGGGTGGGAAGACCTCGTCTGCATGGGCGAGGGTTGGACTTACGGAGTGGAATTCCTTGCCCAGCGCAACTTTGGCAACCTCACCGGCTGGATTGCCTACACTTGGAGCCGCACCAACCACCTCTTCGACCGCCCTGGTCAGGAGCTCAACCACGGCAACCCCTTCCCCGCCAAGTATGACCGCCGCCACGACTTCTCCATCGTCCTCAACTACAAGTTTAGCAAGAGTTTCGACATCTCCGCCACCTGGGTTTTCTGCACCGGCAATACCGCCACCTTGGCCATGCAGCGCTATCCCCGGGCCTCCGACGAGCCAGACGACTACAACGTCGGTCGCGGCGGCCTCTCACACGTCAGCAGCCGCAACAACTACCGCATGCCCAACTACCATCGCGCCGACATCAGCGTCAACTTCCACCGCACCTTCAAAACCCGCCTGACCCTGGCCAACGGCGAACCTCGCAAAATTCGCCGCACCATCAATATCAGCGTCTACAATCTCTATAACCACGCCAACCCCTACCTCACCTACACCAGCAGCCAGTTCACCTATCGTGGCTACAGCCGCGCACTGGTCCAGCTCTCCATCTTCCCCATCCTCCCCTCTGTCGCCTATACCCTTTATTTCTAAACGATCAATCACACAACAAAGAACAGTATGAAATCCCGTCACATATTCCTCGCCGCCCTACTGTCCATGGCCCTCACCGCCTGCGAGAAAGTCATACAGGTCGACCCGCTGGATGCCCCCTCGCAGCTGGTCCTCAACGGTGTCCCCTCGGCCGAGAAGCAATGCTTTGTCTATTTTGCCAACAGCCATTTCTTCCTCGACACCTCCAACAACCACCCCGTCGACAACGTAAATATGCTGCTCGATGTCAACGGCACCCAATACCGCCCCACCCATGTCGACCGCTGCCGCTACTACTTTGACTATGTGGCCCAGGCCGACGACAGCCTCTCCATCAGGGTGCAGGCAGGCGACCGGCTGGTCAGCTCCAGCACCTACGTGCCGCGTATGCCGCAGATCAGCGACCCCGTGGCCTACATCGACAGAGACTCTACCTTCAACCTCATGGTGGTCAACTTCACCCTCACCGACCCCGCCGACTACCCCAACTACTACCGCTTCCTCATCACCGAACGCGACAGCGGCTCCATCTACATCCCCTATTTCGACTACTCCGATACCATCGACACCACCTACAACAGCATCTTCTTCTGCCTCGACAAACCCCTCACCGACCACAACGCCGCCGCCACCGAGGCTTTGGGCGGCTATCTCTACACCCAATTGCTCACCACCGATGCCAACATCGATGGCACCGCCCACAATGCCTCCATCCTGGTCATACTGCTGCGCGACACCAACGAGATACAGCCCTACATCCACCAGTATGGCCTCTCCGTTGAGTGCGTCACCCCCGACCGCTACCGCTACCTGCAGAACATTGATGCCATCAGCAGCATGATGTCTATGATTACCGAGCCGCCCGAGGTCTACAGCAACGTCAACGGCGCCCTGGGCATCTTTGCCGGCAATGCCAAGCGCACCTTCCCCCTCCTCACCATCGCCGACGGCCAGGTGGTCGGCACCCCCAGCGGCATACACCTAATCAACGACCCCACCCTCATCGACCGCTACCGCTCAAAAATACCCTCCCATGTGTTCGACCGGCTGCGGGAACGTCGCCACAAGGTCACCCACCCACACAAATAGCCGAAAGCCATGAAGATATACCTTCTCGGCTACATGTACAGTGGCAAAACCACCGTGGGGTGCAGCCTGGCGCAGCAACTGGACTATCGTTTTGCAGACCTCGACCAACTCTTCGAGGAGCGTTATCACACCTCCATACCCCTCTTTTTCATCCGTTACGGTGAAGAAGCCTTCCGCAAGTTGGAACAGCTCATGCTCCACAGCACCGAAACCATGGACAACGCCGTCATCAGCACCGGCGGCGGCACGCCCTGCTACTTCAACAACATGGAATGGATTAATGCCCACGGCACCTCCGTCTTCCTGGACGTGTCCGTCGACAAAATCATCCAGCGGGCCCGTGCCTCCAAAAAACAGCGTCCCGTCCTGGCCAACAAAAGCCCCGAAGAGCTCCACACATTCATACAAAACCAGCTGGTTCAGCGGCTCCCTTTCTATCGTCAAGCCCAGATACACCTCCCCGCCGACCAACCCGACCTAAACGCACTGCTCCAGCAACTGCACCAGGGCCTTTGACGAAGGTTTCTGAGAATTCGCTGAAGGTTCGCCGTTGATTCGCTCAACGCGACGAAAAAACATTGAATTTCAGGCGTTTCTACTTTGCGTTGACGAAGAAAACAGCCTAAGTGACGAAGAAATCAATAAGTTAGGATGGCATAGATGACCCCTAGCCACCGGCATAGTCTCTACAGCATATATATGTAAATATATATGCTGTATGGCGGCACAACAAAAAAATATTGTCAAGGACTAGCCACAAATTCGCTTCAGGCTGCACGAGAGAAGTTTTCCCTCATCGTCGTAGAGGTGCAGCCCGTTGCCTTCGCAGTAGCGCCACGACTTGCAATGAGCGCACTGGTCTTTCTTGGCCCAACTACGGTCGCGAAAAGGTTGAAATCGGTTCTCCCACACCTCCCACAGGTTGTCCCGATAGATGTTGCCCTGATGGAAATTGCTCCTGATGCTGGTGCAGCCCGAAATGCTGCCGTCGCACAGCACCGAAGCCACCTCCACCCCAGCACGACAGTTGAAATAATAGTCCCGAACTTCGCGCTCGTAGGGTCCCAGATAGCCCTCGCAGGCATAGTTGCATATGATGCGCCCCTCGGCACGGGTCTGCTTGACAAACTCCAACACGCCGGTGAACAGTTCGTCGCTCAGCTGCAACTCGGGGTCGTGGGCAGCGCGGCCCATGGGAAAGATGGCAAAGATGCGCCAGCGCTTGCAGTTCAGCCCTATCAGGTGTTCCTTGATGGCCTCCAGCTGGTGGAAGTTGCGCGGATTGACACAAGTAACCACGTCCCACAGCAAATCATCCGTCTGCCCAAGCAGCCGGATGGCGTTCGATGCCCGCTCAAAACCGTGAGGCGTCTGCCGCATCCAGTCGTGCTCCTCCTGCAAGCCATCCAGACTGACGGTGATGGAGTGCAAACCGCTGCGTAACAGGCCGTCCAGCCGCCTCTCGTCCAGCAAAAAACCATTTGTCACCATACCCCACGGGAAGCCACGACGGTAGAGTTCCAAGCCGCAAGCTTCGATGTCGGGCCGGAGCAGGGCCTCGCCGCCAGTGAAAACCACAAACACCTTGTGCGGATCCACATGGGGCGTGATGTCGTCCACCGCCTTGAAGAAGTCGGCCGCCGGCATATCGGGCGTGGTGGTGCTCACCTTGCAGTCGCTGCCGCAGTGTCGGCAACGCATGTTGCACCGCAGCGTACACTCCCAGAAGAGTGTCCGCAAAGGGTGCAGCTGGGCTTGGTTGTGCCTATACTGCCGCCAGAGTTCTTGTTTCAGGTCCATGGCCTCGATGCTATTTCTTCTCCACGGTGATATTCATCTCCTTGGTCCTTTGGCCCTGATACCATTTCTGGCCCGGCTCGGTCTGGTCCTCGGGGGTAAATCTAACCTCTATCACCTGGTCCTCATAGCGGCCATTTTGGTCACCGTCGATGTCGCGGACCAGCACACGCTGTGTCTCGACCGGCACGTCGCGCGTGTGGGCCTCAAAACGCCCCTCGGCATCGGTGGTGTCCGAGGCGGTGCGGATATAGTCCTGCACATAGGGGTTGTCCTCCTGAAGATACTCGGGCGAGATGTCGACCGACTGGTTCACCAGAATTACCTGCATACCTTTGATGGGTTTGCCCTGGGTGTCGGTTACGCGGCCCTTCACCTGAAAGTCCATCTGCGGCACGCCGTACATGACGGCCATATTGCCTGGGTCAATGGTCTCTACGGGGTCCTTGGTGGGCTTGGTGGGCTGCTGCGGCTCCTGAGCCACCTCTTTGCCGCAATGGCACGAGGTCAGTCCCAACATACCCATGGCCGTCATCAGCAGCCAGTCTTTCATCTTTAAAAAACGGATTTTCATCTTCTTATAGTGTTATCATGTTATCTTATCTGTTCTGTCAAGAGAATCAGCCGACACCTCGCCCCCACTCAGCCGTTCCTGCTGCACCCTTACACTCTCAGCATGGATTTTTTCAAAAATCCCCTTCACAAATTCTGGCTCCAAATGCAACTCTTCTGCTGTAGACAGCCGCTGCTGCAGCAGCGAGTCCCACCGCTTGGGCTGGAAAACAGCCAAATTGCTTTGAGCCTTCACGCGGGCTATCTCGCCCGACACCTCCAACCGCGAGGCCAGTAGGCGCAGCAGTTGGTCGTCGATGCGGTCTATCTGGCTGCGAAGCAGGCGCAACTCCCTGTCGGCCACATTACTATCGGTCTGACGCAAAACCAGACGGTCTAGCAACTCTTGCAAACCGCTGGGCGTGATCTGCTGGCGGCAGTCGGTCAAAGCCTCCTCAGGGCAGGGGTGCACCTCTACCATCAGCCCGTCGAACCCCAAGTCCAACGCCCACTGCGACACCTCCTGCAACAGTTCGCGACGGCCGGCTATATGGCTAGGATCGGTCACGATGGGCACCTCGGGCATGGTGCGGCGCAGCTCGATGGGCACCTCCCAGAGGGGGTGGTTGCGGTAGCCGCCGTTCTTCAGCACGTCGAAACCACGGTGCACAGCCATGACATCTGTCAGCCCCACCTGCCAGCAACGCTCGATGGCACCCATCCATAGGCGCACATCGGGGCTGGGGGCGTTCTTCACCAGCACCGTCAGGTCCGTCCCTCGGAGGGATTCGGTCAATTCCTGTACCATGAAAGGATTAGCCGTGGTGCGGGCACCAATCCAAACGGCCTTGAGGCCATAGCGCATCACCTGCTCCACATGCTGGGGGGTGGCCACCTCACAGGCGAAGGGCAACGAGCGGCAACCCTCGTTCTTCAGTTCTTGTGAGAGGTCGGCAATCCAGCCGAGGGCCTTCTCGCCCAGCCCCTCAAAGCCACCCGGGCGGGTGCGGGGTTTCCACACACCGCAGCGCACCATCGACACCTGCGGCATCGGCACCAGTGCCGACACCACGGTGCGGAGCTGCTCTCGCGACTCCACGCTACACGGTCCTGCTATTATAAGTGGCTTCTGTGCATCCATCAATCTTATAACGCAGAAAACCCCATTCTATTGCCTCCGCCGCAAAAATATCCCTCTCGGAACAAAGGCTGTTTCTATTGGGTAGAAACAAGCGGGGAGCCCCCAATGGAGGCTCCCTGCTCATAGGATGTCAAATGGACGGTTATTTGCTCCTCTTTATACCAGCACTTTTGTTGCCTTCATGAGGACAGGCTTCTCCGTAATAAATGCCTGTTTTTGGGTCAAAATGGACGTAAATATCATCACCATTCTTTAGATGTTTAAGATACCAATTGTTGAATTCAACAGAGTCTGTAGTCTTAATGATATCCACTTCTTTGGCTCCATTCTCGTAAGCCGATAGTCTTGAGTAAAAAGTCTCGATAACATTCGGGTCAGTTACCATGCTGATATTCACATATCCTTCCTGGTCGCTCATGTTCATCATGAAGATATGACCTTCGTACAGATGTGAGTAGACGTCAAGATAGTACATTACACTGTCGGTTTTGCAAATCGGGGCAATCATTGTTTCTGGACGGTTTCTACATCTGAGCACAAATTGATGCAAATCCTCCATACCGTTAGTGTCGGGAGCCTGTTCGGTCTTAGAACAAGAGGCGATGAATGCCATTCCTAATACAATGGCGATGCCAAACAAAAACTTTTTCATTGTTCGTTTTTTTTTGTGTGTGTTTTAAACAATTCCTATTTTTTTCGTACTTTTGCAAATGCACTACCGGGAATTGCGACTATGCATTTTGCTGGTTGTGTGCTGTGCCTTCTGCGGTTTATTATGGGGACCGAGCAGAGGGCACTTTTTGATTTGGTCATTGCCTCACCATATTGCACCGAGAGTACATAACTCGTTTCCAATGGCAGGACTGAATAGATTACTTAGGCATATTTATTTTTGTTTATTTTTTCTACTTCTAAGCATAAATCGGTGCAGTTTGACTTGCTCCTCTGTCAGATATGACGAAAGTATTTTGGACTGATCCGCCTGGCTGAAAGGGAAAAAGATAGCAATGGTACGTTCGCTGCATCGACAGAATACAAGGCAATCGCCATCTCCCATTTCTTCCGATGTTGTCTCGATAAGCGTATTTCTATCGGCAAACCAGAACAATACATTTCCAGAATAATTGCTGCCACATAGTTGTTCCGAGGTTTTTCCCATTGTAGACAGCAGCGAGTCCCATTCCGTATTACTATATGCTTGGACGAGAATCGCATTGATGGTGAGGCTGGAGTCGACTTGCAAGTCTCTCACAAAAGCCACATTCCAGTTTTTGTGAGTGCCCAGACGTTCGGCCAAAGCCTCCTCTTGTCCTCTGGACACAAATGAGGACATAACCAGGAGTATGAATAGGATTGTGCGTACAGATTTCATGTCATTATAGAATTTTTTTTATTTATAAGAAAGCCAGAAGCATACTCGTTACCGTCTCCTCGTCGCAACGGTCTGAAATGCTACCCCCACTATAGCATACCATGCCTCCATTTTTGTGTTCCGCCTGATCCAAAGTCGGTTTCTGTACTGTTTGCCATTCATGTTTCATCTCAACCAGTGCATACTGATGATCGCAGTTCTGCATGGTTTCCCTCTCCAATTCTAACCCGTGCTGTCCCGCCGATGCCGGCTGCGTATTCTCGTTTTCCTGACAGGGAAGAGGTTCAGCTTGGGCAGTCGTTAGTTCTGTCTTAGGAACTTCGGCAGTTCGTATTAGTGCGACTATTCCTGCGGCCATCAGCAGGACCATACAGGCAGCTGCCATCCATCTCAGTCTGTGACCATGCCCCAATGTAGAGGGGTCTTGACTAGACGATACCTGCATCTGAAGATAAGTCGGGTTGGTTTGTCGAGGCTGGGAAATTACATTATCCACTAACTCTTTAGTTATCAATTTAATTTCAACAGGTCGCCGGCCTGTTTGCTTCCATAGTTGCCTTATTCTAGGCAGCGTTATTGTTTTACATCTTCTTCTCATAACCTGGGCATTAATATAGTTCCTTTGATATTTTCTTAATTCGCAGTTTGACTTCTCTAATACGGTATTGCAGTTTTCTTAGGCTTATGCCAAGTCTTTGCGCCATTTGCGCATGAGGAATGTCTGCTGTGTAGAGTTCCACTATTCGGTAGTCATCGGCATCCAGTTTGCTCAGTACCTCTGCTATGCGCTCAAGCTCTTCTGCTGTTTCGTCATCTGGATTTGGCAAGGTATCTTTCAAGCTATCGTCGAACGGCACCATCCTGAGGCCGTTTTTATACTCGTGAGACTTTAAATAATTGCAGCCAACCTGCCGTGCAGCGTTGGGACACCATCGCTCCCATTGTCGTTCATCCTCGTCGGCATGTTCCTGCATATAGTCCCACAGGCGTAGCAAGATGTATTGAATCAGTTCCTGCTGGTGGTACTCGTCCCATGGGAAGAACTGTCGGCACACCGCTTCCAGCCCCTCCCGCTGGCGCTCCACCAGTTGGGTAAACCTGAGTTTCAAGTCGTCTAATTCTGCCTTTTCTCTTGCCATATTGTGTGTCTGCTATACTTTGTATTGTTAATTGCAAAAGAGCTTCTTTTCATCCTTCGCAATAATATATACAATATTGCATTCTCGAAAGTGCAAAAAAATCCGTATTAACCATCCACGCCAGCAAGAACAATGCCATCAATTTGTGGATTCGTCTCCACGAATTAGGCAACTTTTGTGGTTTTCAATGTTGAATATATACGCTCCTTCACCGAGGTAAGGTTATCACTATCTAAAGGAAACTTCGGGCTAATGGACAAATTTTAG
>DFDY01000104.1 GCA_002368955.1 Bacteroidales bacterium UBA3816 | reverse complement strand
CATCTAATCGGCCATGAATTATAGGTGGGTTCTATTTATTTGTTTCCATTGTCGCGTCCCGTCGGGACGCAGTTTACTGACGTCTGAGTATCACGGCACTGCGCCTTCGGCTTGTACCGTGTTATTAATAGTCTCACCCCTTCTGGGTGATTTATAGAAGTCCCCTTAAGTATATTTCTCTAGTTTCAGAAAAACATAAACTTATATAGTCGTTCCTATTTTATTCTTATGTAAAACATTATAAATTAATGACATAATCGCTTCCGGCCCGCTAATATAGCAGGTCGGATACGAGTCGGGAACGAAGTGGAAGCGGGTCGGAAGTGTCGGAAAGGCGAGGCTTGTTTGTGAAGGTGATTTAGGCATATTTTTTCTTTTGAAACGAAAAAAAGTTGTATCTTTGCACCGAAATATTGTGCCTTTCAGAATGGAAAATTACATTGTATCAGCGCGTAAGTACCGCCCCACGACATTTGAAAGTGTGGTCGGCCAGCAGCATATCACCACCACGCTCAAGAATGCCATCCGCACCGGCCAGTTGGCCCAGGCCTTCCTCTTCTGCGGACCGCGCGGTGTGGGCAAGACCACCTGCGCTCGCATCTTGGCCAAGACCATCAACTGCACCAACCCCACCGCCGACACGGAACCCTGCAACGAGTGCGAAAGCTGCCGTAGTTTCGACGACGGCTCTTCCATGAATATCTTTGAGTTGGATGCCGCTTCGAACAACTCGGTGGAGGATATACGCGACTTGGTGCGGCAGGTGAACATACCGCCGCAGACCGGCCGTTACAAGGTGTACATCATAGACGAGGTCCATATGCTCTCCAATCAGGCTTTCAACGCCTTCCTCAAAACCTTGGAGGAACCGCCGGCCTACGCCAAGTTTATCTTGGCCACGACGGAGAAGCACAAGATAATTCCCACGATACTCTCGCGCTGCCAGGTGTTCGACTTTAAGCGCATCCAAAGTGAGGACATCTTCAACCACCTGAAGTACATAGCCGAGAAGGAGGGCATCCACTATGAGGAAGAGGCCCTGCACATCATCGCCCACAAGGCCGAGGGCGGCCTGCGCGACGCGCTCTCCACCTTCGACCAACTGGTCAACTTCACCCAAGGCAACCTGACCCGCCAACTGTGCAACGAGAACCTGAACCTGCTGGACTCTGAATATTATTTCCGCCTGGTGGACTATTTCCGTCAGGGCGACATTGCCCATTCGCTTTTGCTCTATCAGGAGGTTATTGAGAAGGGTTTTGACGGACAGCATTTCATCACCGGTCTCAGCGAGCACCTACGCAATCTGATGGTGGCTCTTGACCCTGCCACACACAAACTGATGGAGGTGGGCGAGACCTTCCGCGAACGTTTTGGCGAACAGGCTGCGGCCTGCGGCCTGGCTCTCCTGTTGCGCCTGCTGGACATCTCAAACGATTATGAATATAGATATAAAGAGGCAGGCAACAAACGCCTCTTTATTGAGGTGGCCCTGATGAAGATGGCTGCCTTGGTCACCAATCCATAGATTGCAAGATCGCCTCGGGCGGAGCACGGCGAAGAGACTTCTGCACCTCGCGAGGTGCAGCCCGCTACTGTTGCACCAACCCAGGCGGTCGCCCCACAGGCCAAACCTGATGCGGTCAAACCAGAGGCCACCCCAAAAACGCCGCCAGCTTCAGCCGCACAGCCTTCGGCCCCATCGGTGCAGAGTGCCCCGTCGGCCACCACAGGCCGGTTGCATCGTGTGGGCAGCGTTAGCATTAAAGTGGCCCAGGCCAGTGCCCCCGTGGCCGCCCCTCAATCTCACGGGCCACAGAACCAGCCGCTTGACGAAAAGGGGCTGCAGCAATGCTGGGATGCCATGCTGAATGCCATGAAGGAAGAACTGCCCAAACTGTCGGAGCAGCTGAAGGACAAAAAGTTGAACATAGAGCAGGAGGACTTTTTCACCATCGAGGTGAACAACAGTTACCTAGAGTCGGAAATCAAGCCCCACCTCATCCGCATGCTTACCTATATGCGCAACCGCAGTGGACGACCCAACCTTAACTGTAAAATCGTGGTGGTTTATGAGGAGAAAGAGGCTGTGGTGTACACGCCGCGCGACAAGTATGATGTGATGCAGAAGAGCAATCCGGCGTTGGACACCTTTCGCGTGCTTTTCCCTGAGGTGGACTACTGAAATAGTTACTTGTAATTTGTATTGAGCACAGAGAGTAGTGGGGTGACAACCACTGAGAATTAATAACCCAGAACACAGAATTATCATTATGACATATATATTCCTTGGACTGCTGATTTTCTGTGCGCATCTTTTCAATGCGTGGTTTAGCCGCCGCCGTATTCCGGATGTGCTGTTGCTGATGGGCATAGGCATACTGGTGGGGCCGGTGGCGGGGTTGATTACGCCCGAGCAACTCTCCAATGTGGGACCGGTGCTCTCGTCACTGACGCTGCTGTTCATCCTTTTCGACAGTGGCATTGACATGCGGCTGGACTTGGTGAGGCACTATTGGACAGGTGTGGTGCAGGTGACACTGCTTTCCTTCGTGGTTTCGCTGGCCGCTGCCGCGCTGGTGTGCTACTTTGTGGTGGGCCTTGGGCTGCAGTCCTCCCTTATGTTGGGCACCATGGTGGCAGGCACCGGGGCCGCCATCGTCATCCCGCTGGTCAACCAAATGCGAGTGACGGAGAAAGCCCGCATCACCCTTACGCTGGAGTCGGCCATCTCCGGCATGATGGCCATCGTTATCACCCTGGCCTTCATAGAAGGTTTCAAGATGGGCAACGTGAGTGTCCCCTCGATGGTGGGCCGTGTGTTGGCGTCAGTCATAGTGTCGCTGATTATCGGTCTGGCGGGCGGCATCTTCTGGTCATCGATGATGGAGCGCATCCGCAAACTGGAGAACTCCATGTTCCTCACGCCGGCCTTTGTGTTTGTGATGTATGGTGTCACCGACCTGATAGGGTTCAGCGGGGCCATTGCGTCGCTCACCTTCGGTCTGGTACTGGGCAACCCGGAATATTTCCAGCTCTCGTTTGTGCGCAAACTGAAACTAGGCGGCATGTCCCCGCTTATGGACAATGAGAAAAGTTTTTTCAAGGAGTTTGTATTCATTCTCAAGACCTATTTCTTTGTATATATCGGCATCAGTATTCCGTTCACCAATGCGTGGGCCTTTATCTATGGTGCCATTATTGCCGCGGTGCTCTACTTGGTGCGTTTCCTGCTCATTGTCATTGTGGGTCGGGAGAACACTCCCGAGGAGAGGCTCTCGGTGTCGATACTGATTCCCAAAGGGCTGATAGCCGCCGTGTTGGCATCGATACCCGAGCAGGTCAACCTGGCTGCGGGTACAACCATAATACCCCACGCCTCTCTGGTCAAGCAGATTACCTATGCCGTCATCTTTTGCTCTATCATCTTTTGCTCCATATTGGTGCTGCTGACCAGCAAACGGCTGATTAGGCACGATTTGCCCGAGGCTGACAAAAAAGTATAACCCATGGAATTGTGTTTCTATAAATTTGATGGTGCTGGCAACGACTTTGTGCTCGTGGACGCCCGACAGCAAGACCCGCTCCTTTCGGCCCGTGAGATTGAGCACATCTGCCACCGCCGCTTTGGTGTGGGTGCCGACGGACTGATGACCCTGCATGAAGGCCCTGCCGACTACGATTTTGAGATGCGCTACTATAACTCCGACGGCCATACGGCCACTATGTGTGGCAACGGGGGGCGCTGCATTGCGGTCTTTGCCCATCTTTTGGGCGTGAGGGGAGGGGAGAAGCGGCTTCGTTTCCTGGCGCCCGACGGACCCCACGAGGCCGAGATTCTCCACTGGGACGACGTCGCTGGCCGTGGCGAGGTGTGTCTGAGTTTGAAGGATGTGAAGAAAGACTCTATGCGCGGTGTGCTCCAAGGCACTTTGCTGGACACGGGCGTACCCCATTATGTACAGGGAGTGAAAGACCTGCAACACTACGACCTGACAGGGGAGGGACGCCGTATCCGCCACCTGTCGGTCTTGGGACCTGCGGGGGCCAATGTCAACTTTGTGGAGCCGTTGCCTGACGGCACCCTCTATGTGCGCACCTACGAACGTGGTGTTGAGGACGAAACATGGTCGTGCGGAACGGGGGTGACAGCCTGTGCCTTGGTCACCGGATTCAACCGGATTCATACAGCCGGTGGTGACTTTCGTGTGGCATTCACCGATACCCCAACTGCCTTTACCAACGTGCGCCTCACAGGCCCCGTCGCCCTCAATTTCACTGGTACCTTACAACTCAAAAGATAAACTATGGACCTCTTTTCCGCACCTGCTCACGATAGTGCCCGCCAGCGCGTGGCCGAGCTTACCCAGCTCATAGACCGCTACAATTATGAATATTATATGAATGACAAGTCGCTGGTGAGCGACTTTGAATTCGATGCCCTCCTGCGCGAGTTGATAGATTTGGAGAGTCAATATCCCGAGCTCTCGCTGCCCACTTCGCCCACGCGTAGGGTGGGGGGAGAGGTCAACAAGACCTTCCGCCAGGTGGCCCACCGGTTGCCTATGCTTTCGCTGGGCAATACCTATAGTATAGAGGAAATAGAGGAGTTCGAGGCCCGCACGCGCAAACTGCTTGACGGCATCCCTTTCACCTACACTTGCGAGCTCAAGTACGACGGGGTGGCCATCGGCCTCACTTATCGGCGCGGCGAGTTGGTGCAGGCCGTTACCCGCGGCAATGGCACCGTGGGCGACGACATCACTTCCAACGCCCGCACCATTCCAACCATCCCGCTGAAACTGCGTGGCCACTTCCCGGCCGACTTTGAGGCGCGGGGCGAAGTGGTCTATCCCTTTGAGGCTTTCGAAGCCATGAACCGTCAGCGTGAGGCTGACGGCGACGAACCCTTTGCCAATCCCCGCAATGCGGCCAGCGGCTCGCTCAAATTGCAGAATTCGGCTGAATGCGCCAAGCGAAAACTCTTGTTCTGCATGTACTTCATGATGTTTCCCGACGGCGGCGAAGCCCTAGAGCCACAATTCGGTACTCATTTCGGCCGACTGGAGGCTGCCAAACAAATGGGTTTCAAGGTTCAGCCCTATATCCGCGAGTGTAAAGACATCACTGAAATAAAGGCCTTCATTGACCACTGGGACACCGCCCGTTGGCAATTACCTTTCGGCATCGATGGCGTGGTTATCAAGGTGAATCAGACCGACCTCTGGGACCGCCTGGGCATGACGGCCAAGTCGCCCCGTTGGGCCATAGCCTACAAGTTCAAAGCCGAACGGGTCAGCACTCCCCTGAAGGAGGTCACATACCAGGTGGGACGAACCGGGGTGGTCACCCCCGTGGCCAATATGCAGCCCGTATGGCTGGGTGGCACCACTGTGAAACGCGCCACCCTCAACAATGCCGATTTCATGGCTAAGTTAGACATTCGCGAGGGCGACTACCTGTTGGTGGAGAAAGGAGGCGAAATCATCCCTAAGATAGTTGGTGTCGACCTTGACCAGCGCAAGCCTGGGGCAAGACCTATAGCCTACACTCAGGTCTGCCCGGTTTGCGGCACACCGCTGGTGAGAGCCGAGGGCGAAGCAGGATTCTACTGTCCCAACCAGGATGGCTGCCAGCCTCAGCTGCTGGGCCATTTGGAGCATTTTGTCAGCCGCAAGGCCATGGACATCGACAGCCTTGGCAGCGAACGCCTCAAGATGCTCTACGATGCGGGATTAGTGCATAATGTGGCAGACCTCTACGACCTACGTCGCGACCAGTTGGTCGGGCTCGAAAGCACCACTTTGGTTAGAAATCAAGAATCCGCTTTGGGTATTGATGATGCCGAAGCCAAGGCCTTGCCACGCTCGGCCACCATCCAAGAGAAAGGGGCCGACAACATCCTCAAGGCCCTCGAAGCCTCAAAGCAGGTGCCTTTCGAGCGTGTGCTATTTGCTTTGGGCATCCGCTATGTGGGTGAGGTGGGAGCCAAGAAACTGGCCCGCTACTTTGGCAATATTGATGCCCTGATGGCTGCCAATGTGATGGAACTGGCTATGGTTGAAGATGTTGGCGAGGTGACCGCCGTGGCCATTTTTGACTATTTCAACAACCCACAGCATCGCCTGATAGTCCAACGGCTGAAGACAGCAGGTTTGCAGATGGAGGTGGTGGACAACCGCATCAGCAATGTGCTGGAAGGCATGACCATAGTGGTCAGCGGCACATTTGACCATTTTTCCCGCGAGGAAATCAAGACATCCATAGAGCAGCACGGAGGCAAGGCCAGTGGCAGCATCAGTGGCAAGACTACATATCTCTTGGCCGGTGCCAAGGTGGGTCCCGAAAAACTCAAGAAAGCCGAGAAACTGGGTGTTCCGCTGCTCACAGAAGAAGAATACCTGAAGATGATTCAGGGGTCGGAACAGTGATAAGTGAATTCAGTGTACAGTGATGGCGGTCGCCCCATTTTACACTATTATGACTAATCACTTTTCACTTTTTTTCTTTTATGTCAGGATTTTTATGTATTTTTGCAAATTCATTAAGAAATAAATAATAGTAATTATGCGCAAAATATTACTTACCCTTTTGTTGGCTTTGGGCGCACAAGTGGCCCAAGCCCAGACCACTGCCCCTTATGGCATTTTAGTTTCTCAGAATCAGGGCACCGTCGATTGGCCCGCAGTGCATGAGGAGAACGACCTCGACTTTGTCTATGTGATGGCCACTACGGGTGCCACCCTCACCGATTCCCGCTGCGAGACCAACCTCTCACAGGCCGCCAAAGCCGGTTTTGCCGTGGGAGCCATCCACCGTTATGACCGCCATTATGCCGCTGAAGGTCAGTTTGCTAACTTCCAGGCAGCAGTGAAAGGCTGCAATATGGAGCTGGCTCCTGCTGTTTACGTAGTGCCCGATTCGCCCTACGACATCAACGTCAAGCGGTTAGACTTGCTTCTTCAGCTTATGGAACAGGCCTATGGCGTGAAACCCCTTATCATGTGTTCGCCAGAGGCTTACCTTAAGTATTTCAACTTGGAGCGTTATGCTTCCTATCATGTCATAATAGTCAGCAATGGACTTAAATTTCCTGCCACGCGCTATTCAATTTGGCAGTATACCGACAGGGAACAGGTGGCCGGTATCGTGCAATATGTGCCAGGCTTAAAACTCCACCCGACTTATAAGGTTGCCAACATTAAGGTGAAGTGAAGAAGACGTTGGCCGTGGTGCTGCTGCTGTGTTTTTGCACAGCAGGGAGGTCTCAGTTTGTGATTGGCGGAGACCTGGGTTTCAGCGGTAGAGACTATAGCTATACCCAGGATGGGCTTACCGCCTACGACAATTCGCTGCCTCATGGTTGGGCTGTGACCATTGCGCCCCGTGTGGGTTATGCCTTCGGGGACCAATGGACTTTAGGAGTTCGTCTGGGATTCGGATATTCCGACTATGTGCACTCCGACGGATTCTACAATCCCGACCTTATGGAATGGGAGTTGAGCGAACGGCAACGGCAGGTGGAGATTGACGTGGATGCGGGAATATGGGTTCGAAGACGTTTGTTGGCATGGGGGGCGCTGTCCTTCCATGTCGAAACCAACATAGGATATGGTCAAGGTTTCGGCACCCGCACGCTCACGCAGTATACTCTCAACAACTGGAACTTTTCAGACCGCGTGGTCACCAGTCGCGATACGCGAACGGGACGGCTAACCCTGACGCTGGTGCCAGTGTTCAACTATGCTTTTGGAAGCCATTTCAGCATGGATGCCTATCTGGATTTCGCCTCTTTGGCCTTTATACGCAAATCCACAACCATATACGGTGAGAAGTCGCAGCTTGGCAACGGGGACAAGGTGCATAGCCACACGGTCACATACGATGTTGACTTAGGCATTCACTCGTTGAGCTCACGGCTGCTCACCATAGGTTTTAGCTATCGCTTTTGAACTTCTTGTTTTGAATATAAATACATGAATTAAAAAGAATTGAACAGAAGGGTTGTAGGTTTTTACAACCCTTTTGACGTCTCTATAGCAGCCGTTGCATTGTTTCTGTTGTCTGCTTTCAAAGAAATTTGTGTTAAATTATTGCATAGTTTCGGATTTATTATTATTTTTGCAGATGAATAAAACTTTTGCTGCTATGAGAAATTTTATATTTAAATTACTGGTTTATATATTGTTATTTCTTTTTTCTGTGCCGCTGGCAGCTCAAAATTCCTGGGTAATGGTGGATGACTCAACGTTGGCCATTGGCTGCGACACGTCGCTGACGGGGGTGATCTATGACGATGGTGGCCCTACGGGCAACTATTCGAGCAGCTTTTACGGCACGGTGAATCTCTATTTTGGTCCCGGCGACACGTTACTATTATGGGGGAGTGTTGACTGTGAGCCACAGTGTGACTATCTGGGTATTTATGACGGCCAGAGTTGGCACTATTATTATTCGAACGACACTGTGAGTCTGACCTGCATTACGAGTCCGGTGAGCGTTTATTTCAGTTCCGACGGGAGTATAGTGGACGGAGGTTTTGAGCTGCATTATGAGTTGCGGTCGACCCACTGTAACAACGGCATCGGCGAACTTTGGGGTTACGCGCCCGATCTGTCGATGACCACGCTGTATTGGGATGCGGTGAACCCTTCGGGCCCATTTGTGCTGAACGTCAACGGCCACGACACGACGCTGAATCAGAATTTTTGCAGCCTTACTAACCTGTCCCGAGGCACTACCTATGGGTGCTATGTCTACGGCGTGGCGGACGGCGGGTCGCCCGATTGCCGCCGGTACTATTCTTTCAGCACGCCCGACTGTTTGATTCCAATCACCTCCATCTCGACCACGTGGGTTTCCCCCACGTCCATCACGGTGGCGTGGACTTCGGACGGCCCGGGACCTTACCGGATAAGCGACGGCAGCAACAGTTATGTAGCCACGTCTAGGCAGTACACTTTCACGGGACTTACGCCCAACACGCCCTATTCCTTTACGGTGTTGGCAGAGGCAGACACCTGTTGCGCCAGCTGCGGGAGGACGCTTGCTACGCGGAGTGCTTGTTTTGAGGCCCGGGTGGAGGGCTTGCGTCCGCTGATAGGTGCAGACACGGTGACCTTGGTGGCCGACTCGGCCGACGGTTACCTTTGGAGCACGGGTGAGACCACCCGCTCCATCGCGGTGTCGCACCCCGGCTACTACACCTTGGTGGCCTACACGGACGGTGGCTGCACCGATACGCTGACGGTGGGTGTCTCCAATATTGAACTGGACATTGACATTGACTTGCCCGACTATCTCTGCCCCGGCGAGTCCACCAGCGTCTACGTGGGATTGCGCCCCGAGGCCAACGTGCAGGTGAGCTGCAACTCCAATTCCACCCTCTCGGACCCCAGTCGCATCTTTCTGCCCGACGGGGTGGACTGCGATCCCGCGTCGGACCACGGCTGTTCCTACCGCTCGGAGCTGGACTTTGAGGGTTTCGGCAACTACCAGCTGATTACCGACGTGAACGACATTCGCTATGTGATGCTGGACATGGAGCATTCGTATGTGGGTGACATTTATATCAACATCACCTGTCCCAACGGGCAGAATGCCGACATTTTGCGGTTCAGCGGCAGCGGCTATTCCAGCTGTACCTCCCATATCGGCATGGAGCATCGTGGATGGGCCGAGGGCAACAATTGCCAGCACTGCTATTTTGGCCAACCCTACGACTTTGAGGACAACAGTTTTCCCTGCGACTCGACCCGCTCAGGCAATGTGGCCGGAACGGGATGGCGCTACTGCTGGTCCAACAGCAGCGATGCCGGCTACACTTATGCTGCCGGCGACGGCATTATCTACCGCAGTGACAATCTGGTTAGCTACGGCAGTTCGTTCGATTCCTCCAATGTTGCAGCCGGGACCAACTTTTACCATCCCGACCAGTCGCTGCAGTCGCTGGTGGGCTGCCCCATGAATGGCACCTGGTATATCGAGGTCATTGACGGCTGGGGGGTGGACAACGGCTATATCTTTGGCTGGGAGCTGGCCTTGAACCCCAACCGTCTGGCCCGCACCCTTTATGAGCCTTCGGTGGCTTATGCGGCCCTGAACGGTCAATATGTGGCCCGCACCAGCGATTCCACCTTCACCATCACGGCCCCTGCCAACCTGGCTTCCGACACCACCATCACCTATACGGTGCATATCTACGACACCGCGGGCAATTTGTTCGACACCTCTTTCTCCATTACTTTCCATCCTCGATTTACCCGCACCTTTAACGATACTATAGTAGAGAACCAGCTGCCCTATACCATCTATGACACGACGTTCACAGGGCCGGTCTCCAATGTGGTGCTTTACCGCCCCAACGACGGCACCTGCGACAGCATCATCACCTATAGCCTGCATGTGATTCCCAACGGTTTTTCCATCCACGACACCACGGTATGCGACGACCAACTGCCCCTGGTGTGGCACGGCCTGACCTTTGCCACGGCCGGCACCCAGCGCGACACGGTGCTCACCCCCCAGGGGGCCGACAGTGTGCTGACCTTGAACCTGCATGTCAACCCCACCTACAGCCAGTCTTTTTACGACACCATTTGCAGCAACCAGACCCGCACTTTTGAGGGGACCACCTATGCCCTGTCGGGGACCTACAGCCACACCTATACCACCATCGGAGGCTGCGACAGCGTGCGCACCCTATGGCTGACGGTGCACCCCACAAGTCAGACGGACACGGTGGTGGATGTTTGTGACCAATTCGCCATTGGCGGCACCACCTACACCACGCCTGGCACCAGCTCTATCATGCTTTCAAACTATGGCACCAATGTTTATGGCTGCGACTCGTCGCTGATATTGCACCTCACTTTGCGCCAGTCTTCGGACAGCAACCTCTACGTCAGTGCTTGCGACAGTTTCTACTGGCACGGGCAGATGCTGACAAGCGAGCCTGAATCTGTCCTCACCTACCTGACCACCAATAGCGTGGGATGCGACAGTACGGTGCGGCTGCTTTCGCTTTCTTTGCACTACACACAGTATATTGGCGACAGCGACACCGTTTGCGCCAGCAGCGTGACCGCCGGCTACCGTTGGCGCGACACGCTGATTGCAGCCCCCGCCACTGGAAACTATGCCTATGTGCGCTCCGACAGTCAGGGCTGCGACAGCAACTACTCGCTGTCCCTTACTGTTGTTCCAACCGCCTATCGGAACATTTATGACACCATTGTTGAAAATCAAGCCGCCACATGGAGCTATCATGGCATCCCGCTTAACCACGACACGGTGCTGGACCTGACGCTGACGGGCTCCACGGGGTGCGACAGCATCGTCACCTACCATCTCCATGTCTGGCCTAATGTGACGCATACGTTCGACACCACCATCTGTGTCAACCAGTGGGGCTCGTTCTTATGGCATGGATTAGCAGCAGCCGACACACTCAGTGTCACCCTCCCAGACCAGCATGGGGCAGACAGCATGGTCACCCTATTCCTTCATACGTTGCCCTCCTACAGCATTGCCCTCTACGACACTATCTGCAGCAACCATCCCGTTACTTTCGAAGGCAACACCTATGCAGCTACCGGCACCTATCAGGCACATCTGCATACCTCCTCGGTTCTGCAATGCGACAGCATCCGGACACTCTACCTCACAGTATTCGATACCACGGTGGGCGATACTATGGCCACCGCCTGCGACAGTTTTAGCTGGTATGGCACCCATTATGTCGCCTCGACTACCGACGCTCTTGTCGGTCATTACCTCAACACCGCCTCGTGCGACAGCACGGTGGTTCTGCACTTGACGGTCAACCACAGCACCACTGCCACATACAACGACACCTGCCCCGAAAACTATCTTCCCCGGCAGTATATTCATATTATCTCATACGGCGACACCTCAGGGGCTGTGATGACCATATCCAATGCGGCGGGGTGCGATTCTGTCATTACCTACAGCCTGCATGTGTGGCACAATGTCTATGACACACTGGACAGCACCATTTGTGCCAGCCTCCTGCCCACCTTCAGCTGGAATGGCCAGACCTCTTCGCTATCGCCTGTCAGCGGCACCCAACCCGGCCAGGTGCTCCCAACCCTGGCCGATACCCTCCATGCCACCATTCCTACCGTGCATGGGGCCGACAGCATCATCACCATGCGGCTGCATGTCAACCCCGTCTATGCCCATGATTTCTACGACACCATCTGCGACAACCAATCGTCGCGATTTGTCGACATCGATTATTCCGACTCTGGGGAATACAGCCATACCCTCGTGTCGCAAAACTTCTGCGACAGTGTGGTCACGCTCCATCTTGCGGTAAACCCCACCTCCAGCACCGACTTTTACGACACGATATATCTTGGTGAGAGTGTCACCTTTGAGGGGCAGATCTACAACGAGCCAGGCGACTACACGGTCACTTACAGCAATCGCCTGGGATGCGACTCTTCGTTGGTGCTGCACCTGACCGGCAAGAATATCATTACGCTGAGTATCGGCGACAGTATCTGTCAGGGTGACTCGCTTTGGTTCATCAGCCGCTATGTAAGCGAAACTGGCATCTATCTTGACACCATCTTTACCGGTGATTTCTATCGTGGCGACACTGCCGTGCAGTTGGACCTTCGAGTCGTCGCACCCCCAACAATCTCTATCGACACCTCCCACTTGTGCGATCCAACCCCGCTTTTCGTTTTAGAGGGCCAAGCTGAGGTGCCCTATCTCCAGTGGTCATCCCTCCCCTATGACGGCGGTATTGAAGATCACGAGCACGACAGCATCATCAATGTTTCGCCCAGCGACAGCACATGGTACTATCTCTATGCCGACTACCGTCCCGATCCCTTGTGTCCTGCAGTGGACAGCATCTTGCTGCCGCCCCTGTCCAGCGTTACCCCGGTGATTGAGTTGGTGCCCCAATACATCACCATGGACAACCGTACACTGAAAGCCTACGACCGCAGTGTTGGCCCCGCCACCCGCCATTTGTGGTACGTGTGGTACGACGGAGTCCAAGCCTTCACCACCACCGATGCCGTCCTTTCGCTGGATGTGCCGCCTTCGGTTGACAGCATACAGATTACCCTGCAGGTGTATACTCACACCTGCTCGTTCGTCACTACGGTGGATGTGCCCATCCGTCGGTCGGGCATTCTTTTCCCCAATGTCTTTACTCCCACGCAGAACCTCAACAACCGCTTTGCCGCGGTGGGGAAGGGTGTGCTGGAATTCGAGATATGGATTTATGATCGCCGCGGCGACATCGTCTACCACAGCACCGACATCCGTGAGGGCTGGGATGGCACGCACGACGGCACTCCCTGCCAGCAGGGTTCCTATGTCTATTTTTGCCGCTACACCGACCAGCTCATTCCCCAAGGCTACCAAACTGCCAAAGGAACCGTTACGTTGATTAGATAAATCATTATGCAAAAGATTAGACCCAAATACGGTGTAATTCTTGTGGCAGTGGCCGCCATAGTGGTTCTGGGATTGGTGGGTGTGAAGGGCTACCAGTGGATGGCCAAAAAAGCCTCACAGACCGACGAGACGGCCTTTGTGCCCGAAGTGCCAGACCTGAAGCACTACGCCACTATGGAGGAGAGGGCTGCAGCCGCCCTTGCCGTAGCTCGCCGCCAGGGCCTGCGTGAGGACTATTGCCTACTGGTTGATTATTCGCTGCCGAGTGGCGAACCGCGGCTGGCCGTGTGGTCATATGCCGAAAACAAAGTGGTGGACCGCACCTATGTGATGCACGGCTACGGACATGGCGGTACCAAGGAGCAACCGCAGTTCAGCAACCTGCTGGGCAGTCGCTGCTCGGCATTGGGTCATATGGCTGTGACGCACAAACATGGCCAACGAGTGAAGCGGAGCTATAAACTGCGCGGACTAGACACCGACAACCTCACCGTCTGGGACCGCGGCCTGATGATACACCCCGCGCCATGGGTGGACATGCACTGTTTCAAAGAATACATACCCCTGCACGAAAAGAGCTGCGAGGGATGTGTCACTATCACCACGCGTGGAATGGAGTGTATCGAACGAATAATGGAACAGCAGGAAGGTGAGATGCTCCTCTGGTGCTACAACTGAACCTTCCCGACTTTAACCCAAATCGGTCATTAAGATTTGTCTCATATTTAGTATTATTTTCGAGCAGATTGGCAGCCAAGAAGCCGAAAGAAATGCTGATATGGTATAAATAGAGATTGAAATGAGGGCATTATGACCACTTGTCGGTCTAATGACCGATTTGGGTAGAATGACTATAATGTGAAGAAAGCCTCTTGGGGAGGCTTTCTTCAGTTAGTATTTCATGATGGGCTCCAGCTGTTTGGCGAAATCGATCATGCGCTCTACTTCGGAGACTACAGGTACGCGGCGGACCAACTTTTTCTCCTCATTGATGCTGACCATCTTGGCTTGGAGGTTTTCGGCCTTGCGGTTGCGCAACTCTTTCACGGTGTCGACTCCGGCGGCTTCGAGCAGCTCGGCAAACTGGCCTGCCACGCCTTTCACGCGCATGAGGTCGGCATGGTTGGTCCATTTGAGGATAAGTTCATGGCCTATGCCAGTGGCCTCTTCCATCTCTTGGCGGCCTTTGGGGGTGGCACATTTGTTCAATAGGTCGTTGGTGTTTTTAACTCCGACAGCAGCCAATTTGGCAGCATAAACTTGGCCAATGCCTTCGATGTCGATGATTTTGTAATTCATAGATGTGTGATTTTTAAATTGATAAATAATTATTTCTATCTCTTGGGACTACAAAAATACGATTTTTTTTTTAATTTCCACATTATTTTTTTTCCACATTATGACATTGACTAATGTCTTCCGATGGGCTCTATGGAGGGTGTGGTTGGTGTAACTGAGTGTGTGCATTAGGCGAAAAGAGAGTGCCGAGTAGGGTTGGCAAAAATCACTATGCTTGTTCAAAAAAAGTGTTTATGTCGGGAAAAAAATGTATATTTGCAAATTAAAAAAAATATTTGTAATATGAAAAAGATTGTCTTTCTGTCTGTTTTGTTTGTTTGTACTGGGCTGTTTGCCCCTTCGGTGCGGGCTCAGGCAACGTATGACACTATCGACATGCCTTTTGGTATGTTTGAGTCGTGGGATTCTTATCCTGCCGATAGTTTGTCTATCATGGGTGGCATGATTAAGATTCCGGTGAACTATGATTATGAGCTGCCTACTGGCTGGAGTGTGCCACGCTACCGTCTAAGCGAGAATCTAGAGTACTCGGGGATGACGATTCCTGTCGATGTTTCTCTGCCCGTGGCTGTGGTCTACCCCGACACGATTAAGAATGTACCCGAGGGCAACAGAGCTTTGGTGGCTCGCACTTTCCGATTCGAGGATGTGGTTTCGCCTACGGCCTACTCCATGGCTGAAAGCCTGCTTGATTCGACACTGACGAGCATGGTTTTGCCTTCCATCGTGATAACGGGCCAGATTAATCTGGACAGCGTCATTCCTCTGATTGACCGCCTGACAGTCAATAGCACCGATATGTCCTGGCTGCTGAACATGATGGACAGCGTTGATATGAATGCTTATCTCTCGGGTGGTTTCCCGTTGGATGGCTTCCGTCCGGGCAAGTTGCTGGGCAAATATATCTACAAAGACCCCGGAGATGGTTGGGATGATGACTGCGGTGCGGTGATAATGCTGGGCACCCGTTACGACACGGTGGAGCACCGCCGCATGCTGGTGGGTGCGGGCATCAAGACCCTCTATGAGCTTTACGACTCGATTAATTACGAGCCTTTTGAGGTGGAGTACACTTCGCTGAGCAGTTATTTTCCTGAGAGCTACGGCTACTATGAGGCCGACTCAATGGTGGTGATGGTCATTTCATCATGCAGCGAAAAGGGGTTCCAGTATGGGTCGCGTCTCTATCTCGACCAATTGAAAATGGTGAGCCAACCTATGCCTTGTGGACGGGTGGTGAATCTGCATTCCGAGGAGAATGCTCCGTTCTATCTGCATATTGCCTGGAACAACACAAGCCTGCCCGACAGATGGGAGATTGAGTACGGCAAGTCTGGCTTCAGACGTGGATTTGGCACTACGATTACCGTCAACGACAGCAGTTACATCTTCGCATCGCTGGATCTTAATACTCTGTATGACTTTTATGTTCACGGTCTTTGCGGCGACACAGCCGAGACAGAATGGGTCTTTCTTTCGGTGCTGACGGATAGCATTCCAGCCCACCAGGCCATCGACCCTGTGGAGAGCGAGCTCGTGCAACTTTACCCCAACCCCACTCAGGACCGCTGTACGATAGACTTTGCAGGGCTCAAGGCCAACAGTGTTAGGCTGTATGACCCTCAAGGAAGATTGGTCAAAGAGATGGATGTGAAAGGAATGGAACGGGTTGCACTGACGTTGCCCTCGGCAGGTGTCTTTATCCTTGAGGTGATCACCGACGAAGGAAAAGAATACAAAAGAGTGTTCGGTTTGTAACGGTGGCTCCTTCATTTACTTGTATACTAAAAGGCCTCTGCTGAACGGCAGAGGCCTTTTTATTCAATGGCTTGACAGCCTTCTTAGCTTCGACAGATCCTATTTGCGGGCGTTGCGAACCACCATGACCAGCGAAACGGTCTCAAAGACTAGGTAGGCAACGTAGCAAATGCAGAAACCAATGATGAAGACTTTGGCCGTCTGGATGTGGGTGAGGGTCCAGATGAAGAGCACGCAGAGGTGGAGGAAGAGGCTGCCGACGGTGATTCCGAGGAAGTTCTTGACGAAGGTGCGTGGGTCTTTGTAGAAACTCTTGACCACGCCGTAGTGCATCAGGGCTGTGATGACGGCAAAATAGAGCGGCACTACGGCCAGAATGGGCTGAAAGATGTTCTGCCCAAACCACAGGGTGCAGAAACTGGCCACGACAAGCACGAGAGTGAGCACAATGAGTGAGACGGTGTACTTCTTCATAGGACTAGGGTGATGGTCGGTGCTTTCTAGCTGATGAACTTGATGGTTTCCTTGGTGGTGTACTTCTCGCAGTAGTGGCAGCGGAGCTTGAGGTTTTCCTTGTCGACGATGTCGAACTGAGTGGGGATGTCCTCAAAGTTGGTGATGCACTTGGGGTTGGCACACTTGATGAAGTTCTCGATGTGGTCGGGAATTTCGGTAGCGAATTTCTCAATGACCTGATAGTCTTTGATGGTGATGACGGTGACAAAGGGTGCAACCAAGGCCACTTTGGAGACTTCTTCTTTGGTGAAGTGCTTGTTCTTGATTTTGATGATGCCCTTGCGGCCCAGTTTGTCGCTCTGAAGGTAGGTGCCGATGAGCACTTCGTCCTTGTAGTTCTCAAGGCCGAGGATGTGCACTACCTGATAGACTGATTCGGTGGGGATATGGTCAATGACGGTACCGTTTTCGATGGCGGGTACGACAAGTTCTTTCTTTGTTTCCATGGTGAGGTGTGTGTTTGGAATGATTAGAATTGATAATATTTGTTATTTGGCACCGAGGATGGAGGCTATGAGGGCCTGACGGACATAGACACCGTTCTGTGCCTGCTGGAAGTAGTAGGCGTAGGGGGTGCGGTCCACGTCGGTGGTAATCTCGTTGACACGGGGCAGGGGGTGGAGGATGCGCATGTTTTCCTTGCAGCCTTGCAGCATAGAGGCAGTGAGGATGCAGGAGTCCTTGACACGCTCGTACTCCAGCAGGTCGGTGAAACGCTCGCGCTGCACGCGGGTCATGTAGATGATGTCGGCCACGCCAATGATGTCGCGGATTTCACGATACTGATAGTATTTCAGACCGGCCTTTTTGATGCTGGATTTGACCGACGAGGGCAGTTTGAGCTCTTCGGGGGAGACCAGATGGAAGGTGGTGTTCCAGTTGCACATGGCCTGGACCAGGGAGTGGACGGTGCGGCCATATTTGAGGTCGCCGACGAGGGCAATGTTGAGGTTGTCCAGCGTGCCCTGGGTCTTGCGGATGGAATAAAGGTCTAGGAGGCACTGGGTGGGGTGTTGGTTGGCACCGTCGCCGGCGTTGATGACGGGGATGGTGGCCACCTCTGAAGCGTAGCGCGAGGAGCCTTCCTTGGGGTTGCGCATGACGATGAGGTCGGCATAGCTGGAGACCATCTTGATGGTGTCGTGGAGGCTCTCACCTTTCTGGACGCTGGTGGCGCCGGGGTCGCTGAAGCCAAGGACGCGGCAGCCAAGCTGGTTGGCGGCGCTCTCAAAGCTGAGGCGGGTGCGGGTAGAGGGCTCGAAGAAAAGGGTGGCGACTACGTGGTCGCGGAGGAGAGGCTGCTTGGGGTTCTTTTCAAATCCTTCGGCAATGTCCAGCACCTCAAGGTATTCTTCCTTGTTGAAGTCGGTGATGGAGATGAGGTTGCGTCCTTTAAGTGTGCTCATATCTTTGTTGTATTTAATTATTAATAATCTTTGGTTTAGCGGGGTTATAGGCGTGCCAATCCTTCGATGGCAGGCGGGTAGGTGTGGTCATACTCCAGCGCCTGACGGAAGTCCTGCGCGGCTAGGTCTTTTTTGCCCATCAGCTCATAGGCACAGGCGCGATTGGTCCAGGCTTCGAGAAAGGTGCTGTCGCACTGGATGGCGCGGGTGAGGTACTCGACGGCCAGCTCGTAGTCGCCATAGGTGAAGAGCTGTATATATCCGCGGTTGTGCCAGGCGAGTTTGTGGCTGTCGTTGATGTCTAGGATGCGTTTGTAGATTTCTTCGGCCTGGTCCATCTTGTTGCCGTCTTGGTAGTACATGGCCAGGGCGTAGAGGGCGTTGGTGTTGTTGGGCTCGATGCGGTTGGCGGTGCTGAGGTATTCGACGGCCATGGGGTTGTGGTGGACGGCATAGAGGATGCCCAGTTCTTCAAAGGCGGGCTCGTAGTCGGGATAGATGTCGCAGACTTTGCGCAGCAGCAGGATGGCGTTGGACGTGTCGCCGGTCTCCTTGTAGATGAAACTCTTCATGAAGAGGGCCGTGCGGTTGTTGGGGTCTTTGGCGGTGACTTTGCCCAGATTGTCCATGGCGCGGTCGTAGTCGCGGGAGTAGTAGGCTATCTCGCCAAGTTTCAGGTAGGCCTCGGCAGACTCGGGCCGGAGCTCTAGTGCCTGCTGCAAAGAGCTGTAGCTGTGTTCCACATCACCGTTGGCAAAATAGGCGTCGCCCAGGAGCATGTAGTATTTGTACTCCTTTTTGTTGAGTGAGGTGGCGCGGGTGAGGTCGACGATGGCATCATTGACTCGGTTCATCTTCATCAGGATTTTGGCCCGGTCGTAGAGCAGGTTGTCGTCGTTGGGGTGCTTATTGATTTTTGCATCCAACACTTTGAGTATTTCGTCGTTGGACATTTCGCCAGTAGCGGGAGTGCTGTTGCAGCCACTAAGGGAGAACAGTATCGGGAGGAAGAGTATGAAAAGATGTACTATATGTTTCATTAATTTTAGTAACGAAAAAACTGCCCTTTTATTTTTTATATTAAGTATTTTTTTTGTGATTTGTGGCAAGGGGGCTCCTGTGGGTTAGGATGATGGTTTCTATTTGGTTGTATTATAGGTATTTGCCTTAGTGTAAAAAAGCCTGCCAGATGCTTGTTGGTGTTTGTTCTGTCGTTATCTCTTCGCTCGTAGAGCGGATGGGATTCGCGGCGATACTGGTCGGGTAAGGGTGATGATGTGGGTTGGTAGTAGTGTTTGTGGGAATCATGGACAGGATGGACGTGGAGGCTGTGGAGGATTTCTAAAGGAGGCTGCGGAGGGTTTGCAGGGTGTTGGAGAGGGTGTCGGCGTGGAGGACGGTGCGTGCCTGTTGTTCGGTGAGGGGAAGGCTGCGGCAGAGCAGGCACCAGTATTCCTTTACTTTATGCAGTTTGCTCTCGTCGGGGACGGGGCGCGCAAGGATGGCGGCAAGGAGCGACTCGATGAATTGGTGGGCGGCGGCAAGGGACTGCTCGCGGTCGTCCTCGGGTATGATGCCTTTGATTTTGAGGGGCAGCAGCGGGTCGTACAGGATTCCACGGCCAATCATGAAGTCTTTGACTTCGGGAAAACGTTGACTTAGGCGGCGGTAGTCGGCTGTGGTGCAAAGGTCGCCATTGTAAATGACCGGGGCTTGGAACCGGCGGTAGACCTGCTGGAAGGTGTCGAGGTCCACTTGGCCGGAATATTGCTGTCGGCCGGTGCGGGGATGGATGGTGACGTTGGCCAAGGGATAGTCGTTAAGTACTGGGACGAGGGCAAAGATTTCTTCGTGGCTGTTGAGTCCTAGGCGCATCTTGACGCTGAGGCGGGGCTTGAGGTGTGGCACCACTTGGTCGAGGATGGCACGGATTTCGTTGGGGTAGGGGAGGATGCCGCTGCCGCGGTGTTTGGCCGTGACTCGGCGCATGGGGCAGCCGATGTTCCAGTTGACTTCGGCATAGCCCACTTCGAAGAGCCGGTTGGCCAGTTCGACAAATTCCACCGGCTCTTTGCCCAGGATTTGGGGTATGACAGGGAGGGAGTTTTGGTTGTCGGCCGGGAGCACATCGTCTATCTTCTTCCAGGCGTCGGCCAGGTTGCCATGGGTGAGGGAGAGAAAGGGGGAGATGGCCAGGTCGAGAGCACCAGGGAAACACTGGTGGTAGGCTTTGCGGAACAGGAGTTCGGTGAGTCCCTGCATGGGGGCCAGGATGAGCATGGGCGACGGTGTTGGCTATCTGGATTGGTGGCTTGGGTCGGCTGAGTCTTGCTCTTGGGCGGCGCGGGCCTTGTCGCGCTGTTGGATGACGGTGGCTTTGAGTTGGGCAGTCATTTTGTTGCCGATGCGGTAGGCGGGTTTGAAGAGGACGCTTTCTTCTTTGGCAGTGGGAGTGAGTATGACCTCGCGGGCATCGATCAGGATGATGAAGTTGAGGAGGACGCTGATGATGCAGAGGCACTTGGCCATGCCTAGGAGGGAACCCAAGATTTTGTTGAGGAAGTTGAGTTTGACCATCTTGAAGATGCCTTCGATGGCTTTGCCGAGGAAATAGGCAAGGGCCACAACGGCGGCAAAGGTGATGAAGAAGGCAATCAGCACGCCGGAGTCGCCCTGAATGTCGAGGGCTTCGGCCACCCAGGTGGAGAAATGGACACAGGCCCACACGCCGACGATGATGCCGGTCAGGGCGGCCACTTCGAATATGAGGCCGCGGCGCCAGCCTTTATAGATAAAGTAGCAGAGGGGGATGGCAATGAGGATGTCTAAGAAGTTCATAGGATTTGGGGGTTTAAGGTTTTTGACAAAAAACGAGAACGTCCCCAATGAGGAGACGTCCCGTCAAATACATCTTTGAAATAAGTAAGCACGCCATTAATAACGCAAAAAGTGTTTTTTTGTTTCATTTTTTTGATACTTTTTTTTGCGTGCTGTGGTTAATTATCAAATTATCAATTAAATGTATGATAAAAAAAATAATCAGTCCGCAGAGCATTCCAAGAACCATTCCGCCCAGGACGTCGCCTAGGTAGTGTTTGCCCAGGTAGATGCGGGAGTAGCCCACGATGATGGCCCAAAGGAAGACGAAGACGGTGAAGAGGGAGGGATGGACAGAGTATTTAGGACGTGTGGAGAGGGTGGTCCGTTGGTACCGGATGGCAGCAAGATGGCAACGCAGGCAGAGGAAGGTGGCCAGGGCAAAGACGTTGGCCGCATGGGAGGAGGGGAAGCCATAGGCACCGCCACAGTCGGTGCGGAACATGCGCACATCGTCGAGGGCGTGGCAGGGGCGCAGACGGGTGAAGACATCTTTGAGCATGTCGGATAGGCGGTCGGCAAAAAGGAAACAGAGGGCGATGCCGATGAGGACCAGCCACCAGCGTTTGGGTTCGTAGCGGAGGGTGGTGAAGCAGAAGAATAACACCAACATGATGGCCCAGCACCAGTGTTGGCTGAATGTCCAGAAGAACCAGTCGAAGAAGGTGCTGTGGTGCTGGTTAATCCAGCAGAAGATGTTGTTTTCTAATGATTGAATCATATTCATGATATGAGGTATTGTGGGTTGTCTGTATTCAGTTTGTTGAAAATTATGTCTTTAAGTTCCTGTATATGGTAACCGGTAACGGCAGAGATAAAGATTGTCTCTACGTCTTTTGGGAGGTGTGCGCGGAGTTGCTGCATCATGGTGTCGTCGATGATGTCACATTTGGTTATGGCTAGGATGCGCTGTTTGTCGAGGAGTTCTGGATTATACTGGGTGAGTTCGCCGAGGAGCACTTCATACTCATGTTTTATGTCCAGCTGTTCGCAGCTGACCATGAAAAGGAGGATGGAGTTGCGCTCGATGTGGCGGAGGAAACGGATGCCGAGGCCCTTGCCCTCACTGGCCCCCTCGATGATGCCGGGAATGTCGGCAATGCAGAAGGAGTTGTCGTCGCGGTACTTGACTATGCCAAGGTTGGGAACGAGCGTGGTGAAGGGGTAGTCGGCTATTTCGGGTTTGGCGGCCGAGACCACGCTGAGGAAGGTGGATTTGCCAGCATTGGGAAATCCCACAAGGCCAACGTCGGCCAGTACTTTGAGTTCAATGATAACCCACCGCTCCACGGCTGGCTCGCCCGGTTGGGCATAGCGGGGCGTGCGGTTGGTGGGAGACTTGAAGTGGTCGTTGCCCAAGCCACCGCGGCCACCACGGGCAATGATGACCTCCTGACCGTCTTCGGTCACCTCGCCCAGCATTTCGCCAGTCTCGGCATCGCGGCAGATGCAGCCCAGAGGTACGTCGAGGATTTGGTCGGCACCGGTGCGGCCCGTACAGAGGTTTTCGCCCCCGTGCTGTCCGTCTTCGGCAAAGACGTGCTTGGTGTATTTGAGGTGAAGGAGGGTCCACCGCTGTTTGTTGCCGCGAAGGATGACATGACCGCCCCGACCACCGTCGCCTCCGTCGGGACCGGCTTTGGCGTTATATTTGACTCGGAGAAGGTGGGCTGACCCGGCACCCCCTTTGCCCGAGCGGACAAGAATCTTGACGTAGTCGACGAAATTAGATGGCATAGTTTTGTGGTTGTTAGTTTAGTGTAAAGAATGGGGCTGAGACCTTGCGATATTGATGAGTGATGAAAGTGGTAGTTGTTTTTTTATTCAAAGGGACTCCATTAGTTCCAGCAGAGAGATGGGAGATAATGGAGTCCACCTTGAGAATTGTTAGGCAGTGCCCGCAGGCTTTGCTGTGTGGGCCTGCGGGACGATGGCCATGTTAGAGGCTTTCGATGGCTTTGGCAATATCTTCAGAGATGCGCTTGATGTCGCCAAGACCGTTGATTTTGACCTCTTTGCCCTGTTTGCTGTAGTAGTCGGCCACGGGGAGGGTCTTGTTTTCGTACTCTACGAGACGGTTCTTGATGGTCTCCTCGTTGTCGTCGCTGCGGCCGCTTACTTTGGCACGCTCCAACATGCGGTGGATGAGCTCCTCGCGGGGGACATCCAGACGCACCATGCAGGTGAGCGAGCGGCCATGTTTGGCCAGCAGTTTGTCCAGCACTTCGGCCTGGGCCACGGTGCGGGGAAATCCGTCGAAGAGGATGCCCTTGGAGTCGCGGGCGATGGCGTTGTCCATCATCTCGATGACGATGTCGTCGCTAACGAGTTGACCGGCATCCATGATGTCTTTGATACGTTTGCCAAGGTCGGTCTGGTCCTTGATTTCCTTGCGCAGAAGGTCGCCGGTAGAGATGTGGGTGAGGCCGAACTTTTCGACGATAAAGTCGCTCTGGGTGCCTTTGCCGGCACCGGGTGCACCAAAAATGACAATATTTTTCATTGTGGTCAAACTATAGATGATTTATTCAACAGAAACGATAGTGAGGTCGAAAGTGAGGGGGCTGTAGGGCATGATGTCCTGACCGGCACCACGGGGGCCATAGGCGAGTTCGGAGGGGATGATGAGGGTGATTTCGCTACCGGCGGGCTGGCCCATAACGCCTTCTTCCCATCCTTTAATCATAGACTGCGCACCAACTACATATTCGATGGGTTTGTACTCGCGGCCTTCCATGTATTTGTTGGCAGCCTTGGCATCGGCTTCGCGGCTGGAGTCGAACAGTGTGCCATCGAGGAGACGGCCGGTGTAGTCGATAGCCACCTTCTTGCCGGTAGCCACCTTGGCACCAGTGCCTTTCTTCTTGACAATCACGTAGAGGCCAGACTTGGTGGGCTTAGCGGTGATGTTGTTGTCGGCCAGATACTTCTGGATGGTGGCGGGTTCATCGTTTTTGCGCTGTTCCATCTCCTGCATGAAGTTGGCCTGCTCCTGGGCGCGTTCTTCCTTGGTGACGATGTCGTTGAGGGTGACTTCGTAGTAGAAGTACTGGCCCTTGCCAGACTGGTAGCCTTGGGGCATTTGGTTGGGCTGCATGAATTTGGCGATGGAGTCGGCGGGAACTTTGAAGATGGCTTTGTCGCCCACATGCATCATGAGCAGGCCTTCCTGAAAGTCGCCCTTGAACATAGGAGTCTCGGCAACCTCCAAAATACGGTCGGGGTGGCCTACGTTGGAGAAGAGGGTGTCGCTTTCGAGACAGATGGTCAGTTCGCCAACGAGGAGGTCTCCCACTTTGGGCTGCTCGCCGTCGGGCACGGTGGTTTCAAAACGGTAAAGAAGACCGTTCTCGGTTTTCTTGAAGTTGTTTTTGTTACAGGCCGTGAAAAGAACGGCACAGGTCATTGCTACGATAGCAAAAGATAAGATTTTTTTCATCTTGGGTGAATCTTGTTATTTATTGTTTTATGTTATTTATGTTTGTTACAATATAAACCAGCACGGTGCGAGAGGGGACCCTGTCACCGTCGCCCACCACGCCATAGGCACTGTTGGAGGGGGCTATGAGGTAGGCTTGGCTGCCATAGCGGAGTTGCAGTAGTAGTTCATCAAGGGCAGTAGTGACATCGCGGTGGCCAACCACAAGGGTGTCCACTTGATGTGTGTAAAATGGGGTACCGTCTAGTCCTTCCAGCCGATAGGTGACTTCGACCTTGTCGTTGGATAGGATGGCAGGCCCTTCGCCCTGCTGAGAGACATAGAAACAGGCGCCTGAAGGCAACTGCCTAGTTCGCCACCCCCGACGTTGTAAGTAACTCTCTATCTGGGTGGCTTCGGACTGTATCACCACTCGGTTGGCATTAATCATGTTCTCCTTCATCAGCTCGCTTTGCTCGGGCTGCAGTTCCACCACTGGGGTGCGGTCGCCGCACGACACCGTGAGCATAGCCGTCAGGAACAGGATTAATATGTAGGGGAACTTTCTCATTGATTCAATTCGATTGAGGTTGGTTGTAAATCGTACACACCAAGCAGTTGGCGCACTTTGTCAAGCGTTTCGGCCAGGGACCAGGGACAGGTGGCACCGGCGGCCTTGGTGTGTCCGCCGCCGCCCAGCTGGGCAGCCAGGACGTTCACATCACCCTCCTTGCAGCGCAGCGACACCTTTGTGCGACCATCCTCTTCGCGCAGGAGGGCCCCCACCTTAATTTCTTCCATCATAAGCGTATAGTTCACCAGCCCTTCCATGTCCTCGCCTCCGATGCCGAAACGGTGCTGGTCTTGGAGCGAGAAAGCGAAAAGAGCCGTTTGCTTTTGCGGATAGACCTGCAGGCGCTGACTGAGGGCAAAGCCGTAGAAATGCATACGGTTTATGGTGAATGTGTTCACAATACGGTTGTGAATGTCGGCGGGGTCTATATCGTAGGAGACCAGCAGAGCGGCGGCTTCGAAACAACTGGGCTGGCTGCAGCTAAAGGCAAAACCACCCGTGTCGGTACGCAGGCCGGTGTAAAGGCAACGAGCCACGTCTGCGTTGAAGAAAACGGTGCCGAATAGGGCCTTGGAGAGCCAAGTGACATACTCGCAGGTGCTGGATATTGAAGGGTCGGAAAAAATCACATCGAACTCCTCCACCTTTGGGTTGTGGTGATGGTCGATGAGTACTTTGTGTCCCCGAGCTTTCAGAAGCGAGTCTTGCAACATGTCGATGCGCGAGGCTTGGCCGAAGTCGAGGCAGAAAATGAGGTCGGCTTGAGCAATAAGCTCTTGGCATTCTGCCAACTGGCTTTCGCCCGAAAGAATGCGGTCGGCTTCGGGCATCCAACGGAAATATCTGGGGCATCCGTTGGGGAGGATGGGGGTGACAGAAATGGCCCTAGAGGCGGCTTGGTCAAGTTGCAATGCCATGCCCAACATACTGCCGCAGGCATCGCCGTCAGCATTCATATGCGACAACAAAACAATATGTCGCGCTTCGGAGACCCGAGTGCGAATGTCTGCAAAATATTGGATATCATCCTTTTCAATATGCGAAAAAGCCTCGCTCATAGTGTCAATTCAACTTGCAAAAATACGTTTTTTTTGTTGATTCGGATAAGTTTTTTTATGCGGTTAATAAAAAAAGTCGTATTTTTGCAAAATCTAGTCTTCGTCACCGTTAAGTGAAATAAATAGATATACAACAATATGAAAAAAACTTTTATCGTTTCAGCCGCCGCACTGATGCTTATCGTGGGGTGCAAACACACAGAAGTAACTGAGAACATTATTGGCTGTCCCACAGTGAATGTCGAGGATGGCCGTTTCACTCCCGAGGTCATGTGGGGTCTGGGCAAGATGGGCGAATATGCCGTCAGTCCCGACGGCAGCAAAATTGTCTATGCCAACACCTACTACGACATTGCCAGCAACAAGGGCAATGCCGAGCTCTACTGCATCTCCACCGATGGCGAAAAGCAAGACCCCGTGCGTCTGACCAACACCAACGCCAGCGAGTTCAACCCCGTTTGGCAGGACAACAACACTCTCCTCTTTGCCCGTGGCAACAACATTGTTAGAATGGACCTCGACAAACGTTCCGAGAGCGTTGTGGCTACCATCGAGAATGGTCTCGAAGGCTTCAAGCTCTCTCCCGACGGCACGCAGATACTTTACATTAGCGACATCGCCGTCCGCCGTCCCGACGACATACAGCGCCTTTACGCAGGCCTCGACCAAACCACTGGTCGCATCAATGAGGACCTCATGTACCGCCACTGGGACAGCTGGGTGGACGAATACCCCCACATCTTCCTTGCCCCCTATCAGGATGGCACACTGCAGGTGGGGAATGCCAAGGACGTGGTTGGAGCCGACAATGCCTTTGAGTGCCCCATGCGCCCCTGGGGCGGTGTGGAGCAGTTCAACTTCTCTCCCGACGGCAGCCGCATTGCCTACACCTGCCGCAAGAAAACCGGTAAGGATTACTCCCTCAGCACCAACAGCGACATCTACATCTATACCATCGCCACCGGCGAAACCGTCAACCTCAGCGAGGGCATCATGGGCTACGACCAGAACCCCGTCTTCAGCCACGACGGCAAGTGTATTGCTTGGGAAAGCATGGAGCACGACGGCTACGAGAGCGACAAACTGCGCCTGATGGTTGTTGACTTCACCACAGGTGAGCGCACCGACTACACCGAGGCATTTGACTATGGTGTCAGCGGCATCACCTGGACCGACGACGACAGCGAACTTCTAGCCGTGGTTATGTACCGCGGTATGAACGAAGTCTTTGCCTTCAATGTGGCCGACAAATCCATCCGCCAAGTCACCAAGGCACAGCACGACATCAACGGCTTTGCCCTCAACGGCGGCAACCTCTATGCCAACGAGGTCAGCCACCAGCACCCCTCCGAAATCTTCAAGTACACCGTCGCCGACACCAACCAGACCGGCCGTCAGCTCAGCAACATCAATACCGAGGTCCTCAGCCAGGTGCGCATGGGCCGCAGTGAGGAATGCTGGATTCCCACCCACGATGGCAAGCAGATGCTCGTCTGGCTCATCTATCCTTACGACTACGACAGCACCAAGACCTATCCTGCCCTTCTCTTCTGCGAAGGCGGTCCTCAGAGCATGGTCTCACAGTTCTGGAGCACCCGCTGGAATTTCGAGGTCATGAGCGGTGCGGGCTACTTTGTCATTGCTCCCAACCGCCGCGGATGCCCTGGCTTTGGCACCGCCTGGTGTGAGGAAATCAGCGGCGACTATGGCGGACTCTGCATGAAAGACTACATGACTGCCACCGACTACTTTGCCAAGAATATGCCCCAGATTGATGCCGAGCGCATTGGCGCCTGTGGCGCCTCCTTCGGTGCCTACAGCATCTACTGGCTGGCTGGTCACAACGAGAACCACCGCTTCAAGGCCTTCCTGGCCCACAACGGCATGTTCAACTTCCAACAGCAGTGCCTCGAAACCGAGGAATACTGGTTCACCAACTGGGACCTCGGCGGCCCCTACTGGGAGAAGAACGCCAAGACCGCCCACTCCTACGCCAACTCCCCCCACCTCTTTGTTGACAAGTGGAACACCCCCATCTGCGTAGTCCACAGCGAGTTCGACTTCCGCATTGTGGCCTCTCAGGGCATGGCTGCCTACAATGCCGCCAAACTCCGCGGCCTCGATGCCCGCTACCTCTATTTCCCCGACGAGACCCACTGGGTGCTCAAACCTCAGAACAGCCTCCTTTGGCATCGCAACTTCATCGACTGGTTCGACAAGTACCTCAAGAAGTGAAGAAGCCCTCCTGTAGAGGGGTTCGATAGCGAAGCTGTGTAGGTCCTGCCCCTGCGGCCAACCCTATAGCGAGAGGGCGTCCCACCAAATTTGGGACGCCCTCTCTGTGTATAATGCTGAATGAAAAGTGAGCGAAGTAGGAGTGCCGGTGTGCTTTTCCTTCCGCGCTGTTTTTCGCGGGTTGTGCTATTCCACCGACAGGCGGCGGGTGCTCATGCCCTGCGGGTCGGAGACGGTGACGGTGTAGAAGCCTGCGGCCAGGTTCTCGGTCGTGAAGCGCGTGGCGCGGTCATGGAGGGGCAGGCGCAGCACTTCGCAGCCCGTTGCGTCATAGACGGTCAGGATGGTGCCGGGGGCGGGTGTGTGGTCGAGGGTCAGCGTTGCGCTGCCGTGGGCAGGGTTGGGGGCCAACACAAAAGGTATAGCTCCGCCCACAGTGGCAATGCCTTCGGGCTCTGGCGGCTGGTGGTGGGAGGTGTCGGGCATGTGGTCGCCGGTGTAGAAGAAGATGGGGTCGGTCCAAGGGGACCACATCATCGTGTCATGCACTGGGCAGGCGTGGCGGCAGCGTGCACGCAGACGGGCCTGATAGTAGATGTCCTGGCTCAGCTGGCGTTCGCTCAGTTCCATGTAGCTATTGCTGGTCTCCACCACTTGCAGGCTGTCCAGCGGGGAGTCATAGGGGCCGTAGGCCATCTGGAAAAGGCCCTGCTCTGCTGAGGCACTCCAGCCAAAGATGGCACTTCCGGCCATCACGCCTCCGAAGCCAAACCCCTCCACCTCGGGACAGGCAAAATCGTCAGTGTCAGGGAGGGTAAAGATGGGGAAGATGCATAGGATGCCTATATTATTCCAGCCAACAGATTCCACATGCACTCGATTGCTATCATCAACGAAGAAATGACCAGTTGGCAGTCTCTGAAGAAACCAGAGTCCCATACTATCGCATTCCGTTATCCTATAATTATTGATTCCCTCAAATCGCCACGATGCAGCGTTCTCGGGAATTTTAGTAGTGTCCCAAACGCACATGCCTATGAAAGCGGTGTCCGAAACCTCGATAGGATGTTCGAAATAGAGGGAGTAGACTGGGAGAACCGTGTCCACGGGGCAGAAGCAGCCGGGATTGTCAAAGGCCATATAGCGGTCAAAGGGCCGTCGACTGTTGGAGATGACTGGGCGGGTGAAATGATATTCGGGGTGTTCGTAGTCTTTGTCGTGAATCTTTATTAGCACACCCCTCACCACAACGGAGTCGTTGAGCAAATTGTCTCTGAAACTCATGGCAATGTTCAAGCCAGTCACCCATGATAGACTATCAAAAATATGCGCGTTTCCTCTGAATCTCTTGGAGTCATATGAACTATCATCTCCGGCTAAATTCACATGTAATAAATGGGCTGAGTCTCTGAGTACTGGCAGCGTGACCGGGGTCAAAGTGAAAGGATTAATGGTGTCCTGCGCCCGCAACCCGCAGACCGAGAACACCAAACTGATAAATAAGACTATTTTCTTCATGATTTTTATTTTTTTTAGGTTCTATACGGTCGAGATTCATATTGTCATTATCGAATATATCCAGATATATCCAGAGAATCAAAATCGCTTACGTTATTATTATATGTACAGTAAGTATCAGAATGTACGATAGGGATGCTATTCCACCGACAAGCGGCGGGTGCTCATGCCCTGCGGGCCGGAGACGGTGACGGTGTAGAGGCCTGCGGCCAGGTTCTCGGTCGTGAAGCGCGTGGCGCGGTCATGGAGGGGCAGGCGCAGCACTTCGCGGCCCGTTGCGTCATAGACGGTCAGGATGGTGCCGGGGGCGGGTGTGCGGTCGAGGGTCAGCGTTGCGCTGCCGTGGGCGGGGTTGGGGGCCAAAACAAAAGGTATAGCTCCGCCCACAGTGGCAATGCCTTCGGGCTCTGGCGGCTGGTGGTGGGAGGTGTCGGGCATGTGGTCGCCGGTGTAGAAGAAGATGGGGTCGGTCCAAGGGGACCACATCACCGTGTCGTGCACTGGGCAGGCGTGGCGGCAGCGTGCACGCA
>DFDY01000100.1 GCA_002368955.1 Bacteroidales bacterium UBA3816 | reverse complement strand
GCACATCTTGGTAAGTGCATAATGTCATGTGTACATTATGCACTTACAATTATTAAAGGCTCTAGTTTGATAAAAGACAGATTTTTAGCAGCCTCGAAGAGGCTGAATCTCAATAACGTTGCGAAAGGTTGAGCGCAAAGAAAGCTTGCTTGCTTTGCCGAGACCTAGCAACGTCTCGCAGAAACCCCATACTAAGCGACCAACGGGAGCGCAGTGTGGGGATAGCGAAACCCCTACTACTCAGCGTGTCGAAGACACGCCACATTGAGAAATACGAGCAAGAATCAGTCATACTTTGTACTAGAGCGTAATTCAAAAGAGGCAGGGCGACGGCTATCGGTGCATCTGTTGCGGGCTGTTGCTGTTGGGCACCACCGTCTGGTAATAGGTGGGTGTTTCTATAATGACATTGTGTCGGTTGGGCATTTTCTCGTTGTCCTTGGGCACCCGCTCCTTGGCGCGGTGGTGCTGATGGATGAGGCTGGTGTCCTTCTCGGCATAGTCGGGCCGTCCTCCGCGCAGGTCCAGCAGGTCGGGGAGCGACTCGTAGTGGATGACCACTACCGACCTCTCCAAAGGCAGTGCGCCCAGCAGATAGTTGCCCGTGTCCATGCCCAGCGAGGGGGCACAGTGTTCCACGTCGGACTGCTGATAGCTGCGCTGTACAAACTGCACCGCCTCCCTGTTGGTGCCGGTGGTCTCGGGCACCAGTGCAAACTGTGTCTTCAGCCACTCCCACGAAGCGCTGTCCTGCGCCGTGATGAGGGTGGCCGGCACCAGTTCGTCGCCCAAAGGATACTGGTCCAGATGGGCCACTTCCAGATGTGCCTCGCCGGGGGCCGAGGCCACGCCGTGGGGATGCGCTGCGGCGGGCTTGGCCGCCGTGGTGGGTGTTGGGGTCGAGAGAGTTGGGGTGGCCAGGGCATAGTCGTCGCTCAGGGTCGGCTGTTGCGGAGCGGTCATCTCGGCCTCGCTTCCCAGCCACTCGGTGGCAGGAGCCGTGGGCTTGTCGGCAGTGGCGGCGGCCACCACCGGTGCCGCTGCCGACGCGGCCTCCGGGCGGCTGAACAGCATCACCGACACGGCCACCACCACCATGGCGGCCATGCCGCTCATCCAGGCCATGCGGCGGCTGCGCCGCCGGCGCTCATGCTGCCGGATGCGCTCCATCACCTCCTCCGTGGACGGAATCACCTTGTCGCCAAACAACTCGGCATCCTGTTTCCAGGCCTTGCTGTATTTGTCTAAAAAATCTTGTTCCATAACTATGAGTTAATAAGGTTTATATTGAAGGTTAATTGTTGTTTCCTCTTGGGCTCTCCATCAGTTGTCGCAACTGCTGCACAATGCGGTTGAAGCGTGTCCGCAGGGCCCCTTCCTGCAGCCCCATCTGGGCGGCAATCTCGGCATAGCTCTTCTCTTCCAGCCGCAGGGTCACCAGCAGCTGGTCGTCGGCATCGAGCTGGGCAATGGCCTTGTAGAGCTGCTCTATGTCGCTCTCCTCCTCGTCGGGTGGCGGTGTGTCGGCTATCGCCTCCTCCACCCCCTCGGGCAGGCCGGTCTGCACCCAGGCACTCTCCGTCATCCTTTTGCGCAGGCGGTAGCGGGCGGTCTTCTGCGCCACGTTCCATACCCAGGTCGACTCCTGGCTGCGGCCTTCGAAGTGGTCTAGACTCTCCCACAGCGCCAGCGATATGTCCTGATACAGGTCGCGCATGAACTCCTCATCGCCTTGTCCATAAATACGGCATACGCGGAACATCATTCCCTGGTAGTGCGTGTATAGGTGCTGGTAGTATTCTAGCTTCTTAGCGTAAATCATTTTTTTCCTTTTCTCACCTATACTAGTTGCACTAAGGGGCGAAATGTTACAAAAAACATCTGCATTTAACATACTTTAACACACCATGGGGTGGCCTGAAAGGCCGAAACAACCCGATAAGGGCGTGTGCGTCGCTGCAATGGTGTGTGGCGTGGGGCTGTCAGCCAATCAGTTGGGGGCTGTGGCCGGTGTGGGGGAGGTAGCGGTGCAGCAGGTCGTCCATCCGCAGGCGCACAAATCCGGTGTTGGTGCCGTCGGTGCAGGAGATAAACTCGGCCTGGGCAATGGCGCGGTCCATCACCAGCTCTATGCGGCGGTCGGTGTCCAGGGCCAGGGCCAGCACCGTGGTGGCCCCGTGGGGTGTGCCCATCATGGACAGCAGGTGCTCCTCCGAGGCAAAGGAGACGCGCGGAATGGCCAGCGCGCCACAGAAGTCCTTGGTCACGAAGGGTAGGGCGGGGTCGGTGACATAGAGCCAGAAGCGGGTTTGCTGGCGGTTGGTGACAAAGACGGTCTTGATGACGGGGTTCTGCAGCCGCTCGCCAATTGGGATGCAGGCCTCCATGGTGGTGCCGTCGCCGGTGTCGACGCGCAGGAAGGGGATGCCCAGCGCGGTGAGGGTTTCGAAGATGGTCTGCTGGGCGGCAGACTTGTAGGTGGGCGGCACCGTGGCCATGGGCTCGCTGACGTAGAAATCGGGCATTGACGTAGTATTTTATATATGAACTATTATTTTTCAGTTACCATTGCGCCTACATAACGTGGCGATGGCAAAAATATTGCACCTGTATGGGACGCCTAAACCAGAAATTCGCCCACGAGAAATAAAGCCCACATGCTGCTGTACGCCGGATGCGTGTTATTACCCGCTTTGGGTTACTTTACCTACCAAGGCAATACAGGTCGATACTATGATGTGGATGAGGGCTGGTATTGGACTTCTGACACAGATGGAGACCATGAGTCCTATTATATGCATTTTCCGGCTTTTACCGACACATACTCTCTTGCATCGGATGGCTGGGGTATGTTAGTCAGACTTGTCTATAAATATTAAATCTGTACACAAGTACTTAATCTAGTCACACACGCAGGTAAGCATTATTTGTTTTCCTGCGTGTGTTATTTTATTCGCTGGCGTTAGGGCTACAGCCCTACTGAAGGGGAGATAAAATACAGTGCCGCAGGTGGGGGTCCTGCGGCGCTTATATGTGGGGTTTGGGTGGGTGGCCTATTCCTTGCCGTGGGCGGGGTGGTCGTGGCGCTGGTTGCGCGTTTCGAGCCACGACCACAGGCGGTACATCAGCCAGCCCCACGCCAAGAAGAGGATGATGCACACCCAGGTGGGGACCGGCGAGCGGTAGGCCTCGTTGTTGACAAAGCGCTCGAAGGCGGGGATGTCGGCATAGTAGTAGGCCCCGGCTCCAAAGTCGAGGCTGTCCACCAGGCCCAACCCATTGGCCATGATATAGAGCGCACAGAGCACCACCGCGATGCCCATGCACCAGGTGACGATGCGCAGGAGCTTGCCACTACGTTTCTTCATACCTTAGAGGGCCTTAGATTGTGAGGGTGGGGATGGGGAAGAGGACTCCCGAGAGGAGCAGCCACACGGCAAAGAAGGTGAGCAGGATGTTGAAGGTCTGGCCGATGACATAGAGCCACAGCACCTTGCCGCCATGCATCTGCTTGACGATGGTCTTGAAGTGGGTGTCGAGGCCGATGCTGGTGAAGGCTAGGACAAAGGCCCAGTTCTTGTACTGGTCGAGGAGTTTGTTGATGGCACCCACCTGGTCGGAGCCGAAGGCGGGGGTGATGATGAAGGAGGCCACCAACGAGGCCACGAAGAAGCCGATGATGAACTTGGGGAAACGAATCCATATCTCGCTGGCCCCCACGGAGCGGCGCTCGGTGTTGTCGACACGGGTGGCGAAGAAGATGGCCACGAAGAAGGCGATGAAGCCGATGAGGATGTTCTGGATGGACTTGACCAGGACGGCGGCCTGCTGGGCTTCCTCGCCCAGGGCGGTGCCGGCCACGACCACGGCGCCGGTGCTGTCGACGGTGCCACCGATGAGCGAGCCGCCCATCAGGGGCGACATGCCGCAGGCACGGATGATCATCGGCTCGAAGACCATCATGAGGATGGTGAAGATGATGGAGATGGAGACGGCCAGGGAGAGGTCCTCCTTCTTGGCCTTGCAGGCGGCGCCGGTGGCAATGGCGGCCGAGGTGCCGCAGACGCTGGTGGCCGCCGAGAGGGTCATGACCAGGGGCTTGTTGTCGATCTTGAGCACACGGGTGCCCAGCTGCCACATGAAGATGATGACGATGGGGGTGACAATCCAGGCAATGCCGAGGCCGTAGAGGCCGAATTTGGCAATGTTGGAGAAGAGGACGGAGAAACCCATGATGACGAGGCCGGTCTTGATATAGAACTCGGTCTTGACGGCAGGTTTGAGCCACTCGGGCACGCGGATGGTGTTGGAGATGAGCAGACCCACGAAGAGGGCCCAGAAAGCCCATTCGAGGTAGCGGTTGAGGGTGTACTCGGCACTGATGAGGCGCACGACGATGGCGATGAGGTAGAGCACCAGGAAGGCGGGGATGAACCGGCCGACTTTCTCACCCATCAGCTTGGCCCCAATGCCGAAGAGGAGGGCCAGGAGCACGCCGGTGAGCACCAGTTTGCCAAAGAAGGCCCCCGTGAGCTGCGAGCCGAGGGAGGCGTATTTGCCGCTCTCGAGCTGCTCGGGGGTGAGGGTCTCCCAGAGGGTGTAGGTCTTGAACTTGAGGGCCGAGAAGAAGTCCCAACCCAGCAACACGTCCAGTGTACCCAGAATGATGACGATGAAACCAATCCACACGGCCAGCCAGTCCTCTTTCGTGTAGAGGTCGGACCAGTTGCCGCCTTTCTTTACAGCCGTGGCTGTAGCATTAGTATTATTATCTTTCATATTGTATATAAGTATTTTTCGGTGCAAAAATACAATAATTCGCGAAATTTCCAAATTTTTCTGCACACAAAAACCATTTTTTAAGATTTGACCCCCAGGTGGGTATCAGCTCAGCCTACGCCCAATTGGCGTGCCGGAGGCACGCGACCCTAGTATGATTGAGCCCCTAAGGCAATATGAGTAGTGGTGCCGGTTGAGAGGCAGAAAGACAAAAAAATGGAGTATGACTGCCCGCCTATGTGCCAATTGCGGATAATCATATGGCTCTAGTTTGATAAAAGACTGATTTTTTAGCAGCCTCGAAGATACTATATTATCTA
>DFDY01000022.1 GCA_002368955.1 Bacteroidales bacterium UBA3816 | reverse complement strand
TATAGGGCTGCGGGGTGCGAGGTGGTGACATGGGCAGGAGCATTCAGTTTGAACTGATAGGTCTGCCCGGCATTGATAGTGGTAAGGAGGTTTCCGTTGCGGTATATCTGGCAGTTGTCGCTTGGGGAAGTGATGCGCACATAGTCGGCGGTATCGTGCCAGGCGGTGGGTGTGAGCAGCCACTCGGTGCTATGGGCCGCAATGGGCAAGTTTTGATGGTAGGTTTCGTCTGACGAGGTGTTGCTTTCATAAGGCATATTGGTTGCCGATGCGCCCGAAAAGACGGCGATTTTCTTGCAGTCGCGAGCTCTGACCGTGGTGCCGCTGAAGTCACCCGTCTGGTGCGGTCCCTTCACCTGGAATACCTGTCCGGCATTCAGGGTGCGGGTGATGGTGGAGCCAGAAGCAATGCCAGTAGAGGTAGAGTTGGTGAGCACCATGTCCACCACGGTGCTGTCTTCGATGGCCAAGACACTAAATTGAGCATGAGATTCTTGGGAATAGCTGTGGTCCACAGGTGTGGTCTGCACGATATAGTGTGTGCCGAGGTTCGTGGACGGAAGTATCAGTGAGGCATCGCAGGAAGAGGCCGTTTGGCTGGATAGGTACGACCAGAGCTGCACCGTGTCGGTGGAGGTGACGTGGAGGCCGGTGTTGCTGATGATGCATGACCCCGCCTGCCAGCATTGCACGTTGGGTAGCTGATAGGTGGTGATGCCCCCCGCGGCTATGGTCATCGTGTGCGACCAGCCGGTATTGGGGTTCTCTATTGTTATCGAGCAGCTGCGCGGGCCGGAGGCTGAGAGGTAATAGCTGTCCACATCATTGTCTAGCCAACAGGGCATCATTGCCACCCAGAAATCGGTCCCTGACGTGGTGAAGCTCTGTGCCCTGCTGACCGATGAGGTCGCCAGCAGTAGGCACAGCCATAGCAGCGGCACCTTTCTCCGTCTTGAAGGCGTCCCCGGCAAGTGGGTGTATCTGTTCGTTGAGTTTTCCATATTTGTTTTCTTTTGGTAACTATTTGGTCACAGGATAGGCTATGCGAGCGTGGTAGATGCTCATCATCTTCGACTTCAAAATCTTGCGTATGCGGTCTATGTCGCCGAAGGTGAGGTTGCAGTTGCGGAACTGGTTGTTGCCGATTTTGTCGTCGATGATTTGGTCCACCTTTTTGTCTATGGAGTCTTTGTCGTGCTCCTTCATGCTGCGGCAGGCGGCCTCCACGCTGTCTACTATCATCACCACGGCCGTCTCGCGCGAGAAAGGTGTGGGCCCGTTGTAGCGGAAATCGTTTGCATCAATGGTCTCGCCTGGGTGGGCCTCCTTGTATTTGGTGTAGAAATAGCCCGTATAGGTGGTGCCGTGATGGGTGCGGATGAACTGCTGCACCTCGTTGGGCAGGTGATATTTGCGGGCTAGGTCCAAGCCGTCGGTCACGTGACGGATGATGATGGAGGCACTCTCGCGGTAGTCCAGCTCGTCGTGCGGGTTGAAGCCGCTGTTCTGGTTCTCGGTGAAGAAGAGGGGCGCACGCACCTTGCCAATGTCGTGATAGAGGGCCCCCACCTTGGCCAGCAACGCGTTGCCCCCAATCTCGTTGATGAGGTCCTCGCTGATGTTCGATACTTGGATGGAGTGCTGGAAGGTGCCGGGTGCATTGCGCGAAAGCTCGCGCAGGGCGGGGGTGTTGGTCGACGAGAGCTCCATCAGCGTCAGGCTGGTTGTGAGGCCGAAGATTTTCTCAAAGAGATAGATGAGCGGGTAGGCCAAGAGGGTCAGCAGGGCGTTGAGGAAGAAGACTATGTAGCGGTCGAAGGTGATGCTGCGGAAGGTGCTCTCCTGGCTCAGCACGCCGAAGGTGTAGATGAGTGAGTAGGAGGCAAAGATGACCAGGCAGACAAAGAAGAACTTGCTGCGGCTCTCCAGATTGCGCACCATCACGATAGACATCATTCCGGCAATCAGCTGGTAGAAGATGAACTCGTAGGAGTTGGGCACCACGCTGGCCAAGATGATGATAGTGGCTATCTGCACATACAGGGCCACCCGCATGTCGAAAAACACACGCATCATGACCGGTACGATGCACAGCGGCACCACCAGCACCCAGTCGGGATTGGTGTGCACCACTGCCGCCGTCACGGCCGACATGAGCAGTATCAGCACCAGCACAAACAGCACCTTGCGGTCGTCCTCCAGCAACGGATGCCGTGTATTCTGCAAAAAGAAGAAAAGGGCCACAAAGGAGATGATGCACAGCCCAAAGAGCCCAAAATAGCGTCCCACGGGACTGTAGTCGGCTTGGAAGTGCTTGTCGTTTTCCTTCTCCAGCGAGCTGATAATCTGTGCCTGCTCCAGCGTCACGCGCTCTCCTTGGGAAATAATCAGCTCTCCTTGCTGCACCATTTGGGTGCTGGTGGCCAGCTGCGAGAGCCGCGAGCCCATCTCCAACTGCGTGCGGTTGGCGTCGTAGGCAATGTCGGGCACCAAGATGCTGTCGCGCAGCAGGGTGTCGCGGATGTCCAGGGGGGTGATATACTGCGCCATGGTGCGCTCGGACCCGATGTTGCCGTCAAGGAGGATGAGTCGGTGGCTCTCGAAGTCGGGCATGCTGTCCGGAATTTCCAGATAGCCCACCAGATAGATACTGTCTATCGTCTTGCGTAGCTGCCGCTTGTTGGCCACCTGATGCCGACGGGCCATTTCGTCGAGGTTTTCAACCGCACGGGCATGGGCCGACTTGTCATAGCCGTAGTAGAGGATGGTCTTGCTTTTTATGTCGGCCGTTTCCATGTCGGTTTCGGTCTGCGACTTTTGGATGACAAAGTCGTAGGGCGCCACCAGGTCGTTGCTGCGCCAGATACCCCCGACGGCATAATCATAGTGGATGCCGTGGCCGTCATTGGGGAACATGAGGGGAATCAGTGCCGCCGCAACCAGCATCATGATGGACTTCGTAAGGATTGGCAGCCGTTTGATAGAGTTTGTGATGGTATCTTTAAGTCTCATTTTTTTCTATTCTTAATTTAAAATGCAAAAATACAAAAAAAATCTATTATAAAAAGAATATTTAATAAGTTTGGCAACCAAAGCTGCCTATTCGGCCTTTCCGATGCTCTCTTGCCTGCGGCACGCAACCCGATAAACCAATACGGTGACCTAGTTAAAAAAACAGTACCGACATCCGACGAAGGTTTTTGAGACTCCAAAGAGACTCCGTTGAAGGTTCGCCGATGGTTCGCTCGGCTAGACGGAGAAATATTGATTTTCAAGCGTTTCTACTTTTGGCCGACGAAGAAAAGTGTCTAATCATTGGAGAAATCAATAAGTTACAAAATATTTACTGAAATTCAATAACTTAACTATGCCAGACGGTGTTCCCCTGGCAGCATATATATTTATATATATGCTGTAGAAAAGGAACCAGTGCGACTTGTCGGATGCTAACAAATTGCATCGGAGGGGCGAGATTATTTTTGCCATAATACGCACGCCAATCCATATTTTTCCGTATTTTTGCAAGTTCAAAAAGAGGAACATTAACCGAATGTTGGTAATTAATGAAAGCAATTGTGAATAGTATAGTCATCAGAGCTATCGTACCATTCTTGCTGATACTTTTGATATTTTTTGTAGCAGGATGTCACATGGTAGAAAATGCCGAAGACTGGGTTGACCTTGGCTTGCTATGGGCCACGCGCAATGTAGGAGCCCATTCTCATGTAGGCTACGGCGACTACTTTGCCTGGGGAGAGACTTCACCCCAAAAGAGTATGACTGGCATGCTCCTCAACTATCGCTACTAGGGGCACACTATCCGTGCTGTGCGGCAGAACTAACCTTTGCACCACATGGGCAGTGGGACAAGGGAGAGTCTAAACGGCAGGCATGGCATTGGTCTGTTCAGACCATGTCCTCGCACAGGTGCCATTGCAACGTGTCGAAGGTGGTTTCCAGATATTTGTGCAGTCGGTTGAGATAGGTGGCCGTGGGTTTGGGCATGTTTTCGGCCGGGCCGGAATAGAGCGAGGTGCTGTTGCCCCTGCGGCGGCTGAAACCAAAGGTGTCCACGCCAAAGATGCCCTGTTTAAAACTGTTGGCCAACACCCAGCGGCGGTGTTCCAACAGCTCCGATGAGGGAGGCTCGGCCATGCCCTCATTGATGTCGCGGAAGATGTTGTCTTGTATCTCCCACGACCGAAATCCTCTCACCAAGAGCATCTTGTCGTAGAAGTCGAATATGCGGTCGGTTGGGTTGGTCGCCGACCGCTCAATCACCACGTATGCCAGGTGCCCGTACTCGTCGCCCCAGCTGAAGCAGGGGTAGGGCACGCCGTTCAGGTCTAAGTCGTCAACTCGCGACAGTTGAAGCTGATAGGCCTTGTTCAGTCCCATGACAAACTGATAGTTGATGTAGCTGGTGCGGAACATCAGCACGGCCGTGTCTTCAAAGGTGAAGGTGGCGTCGGGGAGGAACTGTGTGGGTTTCTTGCGTGGCATAGCGGCGGCTGGATTATAGGTGAAAGGCTTGCTGCTGGGTGAAGTCGGGGCGATAGGTGGACTGGGCCGAGAGCTCCTGCACCCAGCCGCGGTGGAGTCCGATGGCATAGAAATGCTCTGCCACGCGGTTATACTCTTCGGCTGTGAGGGTGCGGCCCAGCTGGTCGGGAAGGCCCGTGGTGGGTGGAAAGTACTGCGCCATCAGGGCCACATGCAGGTTGGTTGAGATGTCGGCAATCTCGTCCAGCACGGCCAGCGAGTTCTCCACCTGCCCGGGCAGCACCAGATGCCTCACAATGATGCCCCGGTAGGCCAACTCGTCCTCATCGGTGGGCAGGGCCGAACCCTTCTGGTTGTACATTTCTTTCAGTGCACGGAGCGCCACCGAGGGGTAGTCCTTGGCATGAGAATAACGCTGCGCCAGTGCGGAGTCCATATACTTGAAGTCGGGCAGATAGATGTCGATGTAGGGGGCCAGCATCTGCAGTGTTTCCACGCTGTCGTAGCCGCCAGTGTTGTAGACGGTAGTGGGGGTGAGGCCGCGCCGATGCAGGCCCTCTACGATGGCGGGAATGTGGTTGGCGTAGTGCGACGGGGTGACGAAGCCCACAATGTTCTCGGTCTGGGGCAGCACTTGGGCAATGCCCTCCACGATGGCCTCCACGCCTCGGAAACGGATGAGGTCAGCAGTGCCACCCATGGGCGAACTGATGTCGCCATTCTGACAGTAGATGCACTTGAGGTTGCAGTGGGCGAAAAAGACGTTGCAGATACCTTTGCTGCCACACAGGGGCGGCTCTTCGCCTTGGTGGACACAAATGGTGGCCACTTCGGGCTCGGCGGAGGCTCCGCAAAACCCAGTATTCACAAGACGGTCGGCCTTGCAGGCGCGTGGACAAAGGTTGCAATTCATGTTTGCAAAAGTACAACATTTTTCGCAGTCCGTTGCCGCCGTCCCCCACTTGTTATTAACAGCAAAAAGTTTATAGCATTTATCCGCATTGGCAGAGCACCACGAGGGGGTGTGTTTGCCAACAGCACCGGAACTCTTTCTACCATGAGTAATTACGATGCCTATCCGATACTGGCATACCGCAGGCATGCAATCCCATTGCCCCAACATGAAACGAGATGCCGTGTGTGGTATAGCACATTTCTGTTGTGGCGTGTTGAAAACACACTACATTCCTCAATGCGAAGTGACATAAGAATTTTCGATAATAATATGTATTTTGCCCCTTGTTTTTGCCGAGAGTGTGACCTAGAATATCTCTTCGGATAGGGCGCGTTTCTCCATGACCCGTCTAGGTCATTAGGCGCAGTGGTGTGAATGTCAATAAGGTCAAAAATGCGTCCCGAAGGGACGCGACAAAGGGGGTCAATCAGCATTACCTCCTCTAGCGTCTGCCAAAAGAAATAATGGTCCAGACCACTTTTTTTTCGCAATTTAACTATTTATTCAAATATTATTCGTATCTTCGCAGATAGTAACGTAAATCATTAAATATAATAATATTATGACTATTAAAGATTTAGAACCTAAAGAACTGTGGGGCAATTTTTACAAACTCACCCGTTGTCCCCGTCCCTCCAAGCACGAAGAGGTGGTCCGCGAGTTCCTTGTGAACTGGGCCAAAGAGCATAAGATTGACTGCCGTGTTGACAAGGTAGGCAACATCATTATGTCCAAACCCGCCACCAAGGGTATGGAGAACGTCTGCCCCGTGGTGCTGCAGGCCCATATGGACATGGTGCCCCAGGCCCGTGCCGGCAAGGTGCACGACTTCCTCAAAGACCCCATCGAGACCAAGATTGTCGACGGCTGGGTCTATGCCTGCGATACCACCCTCGGAGCCGACGACGGCTTGGGCGTGGCTGCTGCCATGGCCGTGCTGGAGAGCAAGACCATCAAACATGGTCCTCTGGAGGTTCTTATCACTACTGACGAAGAGACCGGCATGACCGGTGCTTTCGGCCTGAAGAAAGGTGAACTTAATGGCAAGTACCTGCTCAACCTCGACAGCGAGACCGAAGGCGAGCTCTATGTGGGCTGCGCCGGCGGCGTCGATGCCACTATGACCATCCCCTATGCCACCGAGGCTGCTCCCAAGGATTACTGCGCCATGCGTCTGACCATCGGCGGCCTCAAGGGCGGCCACAGCGGCATGGAAATCAACTCTGGTCGCGCTAATGCCAATAAGATCATGTTCCGTATGCTCCGCTGGGTGGCCGACTGCGGCATCCGCCTTATCAATGTCGAGGGCGGCAGCCTCCGCAACGCCATCCCCCGTGACGCCACCTGCATGTTTGCCATGCCCAAGGCCCATATGGACTGCATCATGGCCGAATTCGAGAAAGTGGCCGATTGGGTTAAGAAGGAGATTGTCACCGTCGATCCCGACTTCTTCGCCAAATGGGAGAAGGTGCGTATGACTCCCAAGGTCATGACCGAGGCCGACACCCAGAAGATTATCAACCTCGTCATGGTGGCCCCCAACGGCGTGCAGCGTATGAGCACCGACATGGAAGACCTCGTCGAAACCTCCCTCAACCTTGCCAAGATGCACACCAACGGTAAGAACTTCTACATTCAGGCCCTGCTCCGCAGCTCGGTCGACTCCGCCAAGGATGCCCTGGCCGAACGTCTTGTCTGCCTGGCCGAACTCTCCGGCGGCAAATGCCAGCTCACTGGTGCCTATCCCGGCTGGAAACCCAACATGCAGAGCGGTCTGCTCAAGAGCATGAAGGCTACCTATAAGAAGATGTATAAGAAAGAACCCAAGGTGGTGGCCATCCACGCCGGTTTGGAGTGTGGTCTGCTGGGCGGCAAATACCCCGAGATGGAGATGATCTCCTTCGGTCCCACGCTGAACAGCCCCCATAGCCCCGACGAGCGTGCCAACATCGAGAGCAGCAAGAAGTTCTTCGACTATCTGGTCGGTGCCCTCGAAGCCATGCCTGTTGAGAAATAATAATTATAATGATTGAATCAATAAGATTTGCTAATTACAGAGCTTTTAAGGACGAGGGAATCCTCGTCCTTAGGCCTGTAACTTTGCTAATTGGACGTAATAGCAGCGGCAAGTCGTCGTTATGTAGATTAGTTCAGTTCATTTCGTATGCATTAAAGTCCAATGAATGGCCTTCTAAAGAGACTTCTAGTACTGGTTTTTGCACTTCATATTCAGATCTGTTTTTTCAACGTAATACATCCACCTTGCTTATAGGTGCTGACTTTGAGGGTGGTGTCGGTTTCAGAGCTAGGTACTATGACGACAGGAAAAGCAAAATGCAGTTGTCTTATCGAAAGGTTTACACTAAAGATGATGACAAGATAGAGTCTGATATAGATTTACTAAGAGAAAAGTTGAATGGAATCTTAGATGATAATTCCTTAGTAGAACTGAATGTTCAAAGAGATATGTTATCATACGACGTTACGTATATTCATTCCCTTCGTTCAGGTGCTAAAGATGTTTATCGTCAAGTTGATGCCGATATTACAGACAAAGTAGGATCTGACGGGGTCGGTGCTTATTCCATATTGTTGAATTCCTATATTAAAAAAACTCGATTATTTGATGATGTTGCCAACTGGATGGAGAAGAATGTCGATGGGCAACGAGTTGATATTTATAGAGAACTAGATAATTTTTATTTTAAAATAAATCGAGCAGGAAATAGTGTTGGAATTCAAGAAGTCGGGCAGGGCATATCTCAAATGCTGCCTATTATAGTGCAGTCTTTTGTCCAGAGACCACATTCTGTTACTATTGTGGAGGAACCCGAACTGCATCTCCATCCTTCAGCCCATGCTGCTGTCATGGAACGCATGGCAGAATCGGCTAAGCAGACAAATAGTATTTTTGTTATTGAGACACATTCGGAAAATATGGTACTAGCGGTACGGCGAATGGTTTCAAGAGGCTTATTGTCCCCAGATGATGTGTCTATTGCATATATCGACTTGGACAATGATTCGGGTGAGGCTATGTTGAAACCTATTGGGGTGAATCCCAATGGTTCATTAAAATGGTGGCCTGTCGGCGTGTTCAGTGAGAGTTATGATCTTTTAAATGATATTTTAGGATAACATTTATGATATTTCGGATTGACCATACTTCTTTTTGTACTTGGGACAGGAATAAAATACCCCTTCTATTGTGGAGTTTGGTCAGGCATCATCATTTGATAGATTGTGAGGATTCAAGAGTCCGTGAGGAAATAAAGGAATGTTTCAAGGGGAATATGGATGTTAATCTCATGTGCAGAGAATTATTCGAGATAACAGATGAGCAGAGACAGTTTTTTACTACAATCAATGTTTCTCAATATAAGTTTGGCCAATTGTTACTATTGGCAGGAGAAAGGTCACGTATTCTAATTGAGAATGGTCCATATGAATGGCCCATATACGAATCTTTATCCCTTGCGTATAAGAAAGATCCTGAATATGGTAACATTTTTTATTATATTAAGCAGGCAATAGATAATCATGACTTAGTCTGCCTACATGGTGGAGGAGTCAATACATTTGATGCGCTGATAGAATTGGAAGAAAAGACATGCTATCTAGGAAGTATTTTTGCGCTGAAACATGTTGTTGTTTTTGACCGAGATACTTCGGCCGGGAATGAGTATGATCAAAATCAGAATACCTTATTTGAAAAGTTATGTAGAAAAGATTATAATGCGGTTGGAGACAATGACGTTTATACGCTCAACCAAACACCTTATATTTGGCATGTGTGGTATAAGCGGACTATAGAAAATTATTTTCCTAATGACAGATATGAGCAGCAACATGTGGACACAAGAAAATTACCAAGAGAGCAAAACGATAGAGATTATTGTAAAATTGGGGATTATCTCGGTAATGTGAAAAAGGTGATGAAGTCTATTGCAAAAGGAATGACTATGGGTGAATTCGAATCCCATTTGCACAAATTTAAGGTCAAAATAAATGATGAAGAGAGAGAGCTGTCCGAATTTCAATTACTGTTGCTCAAAATAGCAAGGATAATATAGACAAAGGAATGAAGAATAATGGAATAAATATTAAGCCAGATAGAGAATATTTTCGTACAATTGTCGAATATATTGACACAGGCAAATTCGCTGTGCCAATATTCCAACGAGATTTTGTCTGGAATCGTAGTCAAATTCTTGATCTATTTGATAGTATCATCAAGGGTTATCCAATTGGAACCATCCTTCTTTGGAGACCTCCACAGGAACCTCCTTTCGGCTATAAAGATATAATCACTGATAAAAAATTAGATGTTCCTAATTCCGAATACTGTATCCTGGATGGACGTCAACGGCTCACAGCCTTTTATGGTTGTGTGACCGAGAAAGGGAAGGGTAATGACGATTTCGGACTCTATTATGATTTAGAAAAAGAAATATTGACATACTCATTTTCACCAAAGAAAAAATGGCTTTGGAGCCTTAGGGAAATATACGACACATACTCTTTAATAAAGAAAAGCCAATCTCTTCTAGACGAACCTGATTATGATGAACTATTCGGCCGTGCTTCTAGGCTTAATAAAATCCTCAATGATTATGTTGTTGGGGAAATAATTATGAATGATGGGAGTTTAGAAGATGCCCAAATGGCATTCACTCGTTTAAACTCCAAAGGAACGCCTATATCCAACTGGGATATGCATCAGGCTCTGTCGTATAGTGAAGGAGAAGACAGAACCCTGAATGAGATGCTTAATGAAATTAGGCAGTCTTTATATGATTATGGGTTCCAGGACATCAAAGAAGATGAGGTTTTAGCTTGCTGCTATAAGTATGCGGGACATAGGTATCTGGAAAAAATTGACGAATTGGAAAAAGTAGATGTAAAACCCTATATACAATCTGTAGGACAGGATTTGGTATTGGCTACACATTTTCTACATGACTATTGTTTCATCTTCTCTCCGAAACTTTTCCCATATGCTAAACAGATTGTTCCGATTAGCTACTTCTTCAAACTTAATCCTAATCCTTCTGAGGAGCAGAAGAGAGAGATGGCCCGTTGGATATTCTATACAATTTATACGCAACAGCTTAGTGGTTCTCTGTCTACATTACGTCTAATTTTCAATAGGTTTGATGAATTTGCTGAAGGAAGAAAGCTTTTAGCTTGTGACGAGTATCAGGAGGTTCCAACTCCACAACTTGGTTTCTCCTTTTCGACGGGTACCGCAAAGTCAGATTTCTTACTAGTCAGTATGATAAGACACAGATTGCGGAATGAGTCTCCTCAGGGTATGTCGTTCTTAGGCAATTATACCTTTGTGACAAATACTCCTGCGGGTGTAATGCCGATAGTGGATAAGGGTGATTATCGTATGCTTCATGATTCTTTGCACAACAATATCACATTTGATTATTGGCCATATTGCTTAAATGAAGAACTCGTTAGATTATTAAGAGATAAAAAATACGATAGGTTCATTTCTATTCGTGCTGATCTTTTGTGCCAGATAGAAATCTCATTTCTTCATGATTACGGAATTGATACGAAATAATTAATACTAAACTAAAATAAAAATAATATGATAGCAAAAGAACTTCTCAACCCTCGCAGCATCGTTATCTGCGGTGCTTCCAGCGATATTCACAAACCTGGCGGCAAGGCCCTTAAGAACCTCCTTGAGAGCAACTTCAAGGGTACCGTCTATGCCGTCAACCCCAAAGAAACAGAGGTGCAAGGTGTAAAATGCTACACCAAGGTGGACGATCTGCCTCAGGTGGACTGTGCCATCCTTTGCATCGCCGCCAAGTTCTGCGCACAGACCGTTGATGTCCTCACCCAGCAAAAGGGTACCAAGGGCTTTATCATCATCAGCGCCGGTTTCTCCGAGGAGAACGCCGAGGGTGCCGCCATTGAGAAACATATCGTCGACAGCATCAACGCTGTAGGCGGCAGTCTCATCGGTCCCAACTGTACCGGTTTCCTCAACACCAACTATGCAGGCTGTTTCGACACGCCCATTCCCCGACTCGACCCCCATGGTGTCGACTTCATCACCGGCAGTGGTGCCACCGCCGTCTTTATCAAAGAGTATGGCATTACCAATGGATTGACATTCAACAGCGTTTGGGCAGTTGGCAACAGTGCCCAGATTGGCATTGAGGATGTGCTAGAGCATCTCGACATGACTTTTGACCCCGACAAGTCTAGCCGCGTCATAATGCTCTATATGGAAAAAGTTGGCGACCCCCAGCGTCTGCTCAAGCACAGCCGCAGCCTTATCAACAAGGGATGTCATATTGCCGCCATCAAGTCGGGCGGTAGTGCTGCCGGCAGCCGTGCTGCCTCCAGCCATACAGGCGCTTTGGCCACCAACGACGCTGCCGTCGATGCACTCTTCCGCAAGGCCGGTATCGTCCGCTGCCAGAACCGTCAGGAGCTGACCACCGTCTGCGGTGTCTTTATGTATCCTGAAATCAAAGGCAATCGTTGCGCCGTCATCACTCACGCAGGTGGTCCCGCTGTCATGCTCACCGACGTTCTCTCCAACGGCGGCATGGAGGTTCCCAGTCTGAAGGAACACCCCGCCAGCCCCGCCCTGCTGGAGAAACTCTTTGCCGGCTCTTCTGTAGGCAATCCCATTGACTTCCTCGCCACCGGCACCGCCGAGCAACTGGGCTACATCATCGATGCCGTTGAAAACGAGTACACCGACATCGACTTCAGCGTGGTCATATTCGGCTCACCCGGACTTTTCTCCAACCGTGAGGTATACAAACTGTTGGCCGAGAAGATGAAGACTTGCAAGAAACCCATCTTCCCCGTGCTGCCTTCTATCATCAATGTGAAGGACGAGATTCAGGAGTTTATCGATATGGGCAACATCAATTTCCCCGAGGAGTGTGTTCTCGGCAATGCCCTCTGCAAAGTCTATCATACCCCCAAGCCTCAGCCCGAACATGTCGAACTGCCTGCTGTTGACGTGGCCCGCATCCGCAAGACCATCGACCGCTGCAAGGACGGCTGGATGGAAATCAGCGACTACAACGAGCTCTTTGATGCAGCCGGTATCAGCCGCAAGAAATCCGTCGAGGTGTCTAAGAAAGAAGATGCCCTGGCCTTCGCCAAGGAGGTGGGCTGCAGCAAGGATATGCCCCTCGTCATGAAGGTTGTTGGCCCGCTCCACAAAAGTGATGTGGGCGGCGTCACCCTCGGAGTGAAAGACCTTGACACTGTTGCCAAGGAGTTCGACCGCCTCATTGTCATTCCTGAGACCTACGCCGTGGAGATGTACCCGATGCTGGACGGTACCGACGTCTATATTGGTGCCATCCGCGACCCCAAGTTCGGCCATCAGATTTTCTTCGGCCTGGGCGGCATCTTCATCGAGGTGCTCAAGGATGTCCAGAGTGCCATCGCGCCCATCACCGCAGCTGAGGCCAAGGAGATGCTCACCCACCTGCGTGGCTACAAGATTCTGCAAGGTGTGCGTGGTCAGGAGCCTGTCAATATCGACCTCTATGCCGACCAGATTGCTCGCGTGAGCGCCCTGGTGCAGGCCGCTCCCGAAATTGCCGAAATCGATCTCAACCCCCTGCTCGGCAATCCCCGCTACGTCACCGCAGTGGACGCCCGCATCCGACTGGAAAAGTAACTTTTTCATGTGGTTATACCCCGAGAGGCGGTCCTTTGGGCCGCCTCTTCTTTATATGATGATTGCTGTGGCGTTTATTTGCAACAATAGTGTTTCTGTAGTAATACTCTGTAGTATATGAACGAAGTATCTCGAACAGACTATATCGATTGGTTAGATCGTAAGCAAGTAAACGGTCTGATAAAGATTGTCACAGGTGTGCGCCGTTGTGGTAAATCATATTTGCTATTTACTCTTTTCTAAGTAATAGACTCTTCTATATCAATCAATAGAATGTAATTGAAGTTTGACAAGTGCATTTAGCCTGCTGGGTGTCTGTAACTACTTATCCCATCTGATGCTGGCGTGCCAGAGGCACGCGCTCTCAATAACCCCTGACAAGAAAATCTCTGATTTTCGCAGTCTGGGGCTAAGAATCTAATACTCCTCGGCGTGCCGGAGGCACGCGCTCTCAAATTCTATATACTGTATATTGTACACCTGTCAACAGTAATTCCTCAAAGACTGACAGATTGAGAGCGCGTGCCTCTGGCACGCAGTCAGGATCGCTTCCCACATACCCCACACTGCGCCTTAACGGGCTTGTGCGGGGTTATTGAGAGTGAACTCCTCCGGAGTTCTGGTCAGGCTGAGTAGTTACATGTACTTGTCAAACTTTAGGATGTAATAAAAAAATCTTCCACTAAAAGGGGAAGATTTTTTATTCTGTATGAGACTGTATGATTAGTCGTCGACGTGGGTGACGTTGCCGCGGAGGTCGAATTGGATTTCGAGGCCGTTGGTGAGGGTGATTTCATAGCCGCCTTTCATCTTTTCGCAGTCAATGATGAGCTGCTTGGGATAGCGGTTGACAATGTAACGGGTGATGTAGCCGGGCACGAGTGTGACGGGCAGTCCTTCGGTGCATTTCATCTCTTTCCAAACGCCTTTGGAGTCGAACTCAATGATGGTGCCATCGGTGAGCAGGGTTTCGTACTCACGGCCTTTGACATAGGCAAAATCGATGGCACAGGAGGGCCAATGCTTTTGGATGAGTTCTGTGGCGGCCTTGGGCAGGCTTTCAGGATCGATGGTTCTTTTCTTGCTCTGGGCATTGGCGCTGCCGGCGAGCATCAAGATGGCTAATAATGCGAGGATGAATCTTTTCATTTTTTGTTATTGTTTATGATGGTTGTTATTATTTCAGTTCTTCGGGTGAAATGGTGACCACGGCTTCTTTGCCACTGGTGGTGCCTGTGTAGAAGTAGCGCAGACCGCGGTGGGTGGCTTTGAGTGTTTGCATCATCTTGACAAACGAGGGATCGGTGCTGGAGGTGAGCATTTCTACCAGACCTGCGTGATTCTCTTCGATGCTCTGCTGCATTTCGTTCAGGTCCAGTTGGTTTTCATCACAGTCGATATAATAGGTGAAGTAGAGAGAATCCAGTTCGATGTTGCTGCACACCATGCCATCGCCATAGCCGTAGGTGATGGGCAGCTGCATGCGGGCCGTGGCCACGGCGGACTGAAGGTAGGACTCGGGGTCGCCTTCGGTTTCGGGCATGTTGGCTTTCAGCTCCTCGTTGGTGAAGTGGAGGGTGAAGGAGTCGCCACTTTCGATGCTGAAAATGACATCCAGCCCGGCTTCGGCCTCGACGATGGCTTCAAGCAGCTGGCGGAAGTCTTCATCGGAGTTGCTGCGATAGTTGTCGAGCATGAAGTTGTGGAAAGCCTCCTGATTGTTCTTGAAGTTGTTGAGGTTGTCAAGACCTACTATGGTGTAGTTGAAAGTGACTTGGTTGTTGCGATATTCAGCGTTGTCCATCTGGCCAATGGAACCTAAAGGTATGGGGCATTGGGCATTGAGCTGGGCAATCATTTTGCGCAACTCGCTTTTGTCGCTGTTGCAGCTGGTGAGGCCTGTGAGAATAAGGCAGAAAAGGGCTATGAGGGTAAAGGTTTTCTTCATTTGTCGAATTTGAGGGGCATGGCGGTGCTTTGGCCCGCTGGCATGCCATTGAGGAACACTTGTTTGATTCGGGTGTGGAAAGTCTGACCTTCCAGTGGGCTCCAGCCGCACTTGTAGAGTAGACGTTCTTTGGTAACGGGGGTCTCGCCGGGCTCAACGATGGTGATGTCGGCCATGTAGCCGGGGCGGAGGAATCCTCGCCCATGGATGCCGAAGATGAGGGCAGGATTGTGGCACATTTTGGTGACGAGGAGGGGCAGCCATTCCTGAAGGACCTCGGTATGGTCGTCGCGCTCGGTGGCAGCAGGACTGAAGAACCCCTCCAGCATCATTTGCAGCGAGTGCTGGATGCTGGGTATGCCGCCAGGGGCGTCGAAATAGCGTTTTTGTTTGCTCTCCCACGTGTGGGGGGCGTGGTCGGTGGCAATGGTGTCGATGAGGCCGTCCACCAGTCCGCCCCAGAGGCCGATGCGGTCATCGTTGCTCTTGATGGCGGGGTTGCATTTGATAAGGTTGCCTAGGGCGGCGTAGTCACGGTCGTCGAACCAGAGGTGGTTGGGGGTGACTTCAGCGGTTATATTCTTTTGCTCCAACTCATAGTTGCTGAAGAGCGAGAGCTCGGTAGCGGTGCTGACATGGGCCACATGGAGGCGGGTGCCATAGCGGCGAGCGCGTTCCACGGCTTTATAGGTGGAGACAAAGCAGGCTTCGGTGTTGCGGATTTTAGGATGTAGCTCAGCGGTCTCCTTGTCGGTGCCGGCAAACTCCATCTTGTAGTTGCGCAGGTTGGCTTGGATAATATCCTCACTCTCGCAATGGGCCACGATGAGTTTCTTGCTCTCCTTAAAGAGGAGGTCCAAGGCCTTGGGGTTGTTTACCAACATATTGCCGGTGCTGCTGCCGAGGAAGAGTTTGATGGCGGCATAGCGTTCGACCGGGAGGTCCAGCAGGTCGTGAATGTTGTCGTTGGTGGCACCCAGCATGAAACCGTAGTTGACCGCACTCTTGCGCTCGGCAATCTGCTCTTTGGCCTCAAGGGTTTGGAGCGAGGTGGTTTGCGGGTCGGTGTTGGGCATGTCGATGACTGAGGTTACGCCTCCGGCCAGGGCGGCGCGGCTTTCGGTGGCGAAGTCGGCTTTGTCAGGGAATCCTGGGTCGCGGAAATGGACGTGTGTGTCGATGATGCCGGGCAGCACATAGCAACCTGAGGCATCGAACAACTGAGGGCTCTTCAGTGCAGTGCCGTCCTCCACAATTTTTCCTTCATGAATGAAAATGTCGCGCTGTTCAAGTGTTCCCTCGTTGACAACAGTGCCGTTCTTGATGATATAGTTCATGCGAAACGGTTAGTTAATGGTAAGTAGTTGCAGATTGTCCGCTTCACTATTAGAATTTCTTTTTGTTGCTCCAGTTGCGGGCAGCGATGTATGCGTCGGCGGAGTTGTTATAGATGGGCTTGACGACAAACTGGCCGGTATGGTCGATGCACCCCCAACGGCCTTCCTGTTTGGCGGGAGCCACGCGGTTGTTCCAAGTGTTGATGAAGGGCTTGGCATCTTCCAGACGGGGCAGGATGACCCATTCGCCTTCGAAGTCGACATAGCCCCAGTGGCCGGTGCCTTCCTCTTGGATGGGCCAGAGCCAGTGGCCTAGCTCGGCCTCTTCAATGCCTTTCTCATTGTCGTCCCATTGCTTTCCGGCTTTGGCGGCATCAGAAGAGAGGATGAAGACGGGCTTGCTCAGCAGACGGCCATCCTCGTGGATGCTGGCCCAGAGGCCGTTCTCACACTTGGCCGTGGCAAAGAGTCCGGTGTCGTTGGGGAAGTTGGACACTTCCAGATAGATAGGTTGGATGGCCCAGCTGCCGTCGGGCTTCACCCATCCCCAGAGGTTAGTGTCAGTGCGCATCTCGGGAATGCGCCAGGCATCCATGTCGCGGCCATGCTCAATCTGCGAGAGGGCATAAACACAGTCGCTCTCTTTGCTGAATATGAAGTCGCTGATGACATTGCCATTGCGGTCTATGTTGCCCCAGCGGCCGCCCTTAAGGGCTTGGGTGTAGATATAGTTATGTTCGCCAGGGAACTGCCTAATCATGGCATACTGGGGCTGGACGACCCAGCGGCCCAAATAGTTGACTATGCCCCACTGGTTCTCGTTCTTGGGGTTGGTGACGGAGATGCGCCAGGTGTCATAGTGCCGACCCACAATCCATTGGTGACCGGCCTCCTCGGCATCGCTCATACTCTCGAAGATATTGTTGATAATCAGAATGCCCTTGGCATCGATACAGCCCCAGCGGCCTTCCAACTTGACGGGAGCAAAACTCATGGGGTCGGTGCCGTAGTATTTACCAGCTCCTTCATATTCGGGCTCGTACTTCCACTGGCCGTAGTAATTGACAAAGCCCCATTTGTGCGTGGCAGGATTCTCGGCAGGGTAGATCCACTTGCCGGGTTCTTCGGCACTGTACCAATGGTTGCCGGCCTCTTGGGCTTCTTCCTGAGTGGTAAAGATGTTGCGTACAATCATGTTGCCATTCTGGTCGATGCAGCCCCAGCGGCCGTCGTACTTCACCACGGCAAATTTTCTGTCTTGATGTTGGAAAGCGAAGGCCACCTGGTACTTCGGAGCTATTTGCCAGATGCCGTTACTGTTTTTGTAACCATACAGCATGTTGACGTCGTCGAAGGCCAAGGTCTGTGCTAACGCACTGCCAGTCAGCATGCAAAGGGTCGTGAGCAAAAAGATGTATTTTTTCATAGTACTATATTTTCGAATTTGCAAAGATACAACTTTTTTTTTATATTAGATATATTTGATTTGTGGAGTTATAAAGGTCTTTGGGTTGATAAGTTTTAGATGTTATCGGGTTCACATGCTCTAATAGTTTGTTTTCACAAGTTAGTATTTTCTTATGGCTTTTTCTTGCACACATTGTGTTTTCTGAATTAGCGGAGGCACTTTCAATGTGGTTGCAATGGTTTTCTTATTCCAATGTAAATTATGCAGTTGTACTTCTAACTGTGTTAAAAGTGGGTGCAGATTGCCTTTTTATTCAAAAAAAATAGTATCTTTGCAAACTAAAAAACACACTACACATATTAATAATTATGGTTATCAAAGTCTGCGTGGGCAGTTCCTGCCATTTGAAGGGTTCCTACGATGTGGTCGAGGCCTTTAAGTCACTTGTGAAAAAATATAATGTTGAGGATAAAATAGAACTCCAAGCTAGTTTTTGTCTGGGCAATTGCCTACAGGGTGTTTCTGTGGCCGTGGAGGACTTTGGCGATGCCGATGTGCAGGAGACCGAGCAGGTGAAACGTACCGAGACAGGCTTGCTCCTGAGCCACATGAATGGTGAGAATTCCGAGAAAGTTTTCGTTGCCACTATACTCCCCCTACTGAAATAATAATAGTTTTCTTACTATGCCCTACTTGGAATTGAAGAAGGTGCAGTGTAAAGACTGCTACCTTTGTCTTCGTGAGTGCCCTGTAAAAGCTATCAGTTTTGCCGACCACCACTCACAAATCATAGAAGACCGCTGCATTCTCTGCGGTCGTTGCATGCATGTCTGCCCCCAAGATGCCAAACTGGTCCATAGTGATTTGGCCAAGGTACAATCACTGCTTTCTTCGGGTAAGAAACTGATCGCCAGTGTGGCTCCTTCTTTTATACCCAATCTTGGTCTCTCTAGTTTCGAGCCATTGCGCGTGGCGTTGAAAGCCATTGGATTTTATGATGCAGAAGAGACAGCTCGCGGAGCCGAATGGGTGACCCATGAATATGCTCGATTATTAGAGACGGGCACTATGAAGAATTTCATCACTACCGCCTGCCCGTCGGCATGTCGTTTGGTGCAGGAATACTTTCCCCAAGCCTTGCCTTATCTGGCTCCGGTGGCTTCGCCCATGGTGGCCCATGCCCGCATCCTTCATGCCGAATACCCCGATGCCGAAGTGGTTTTCATCGGCCCTTGTTTGGCCAAGAAGCGCGAGGCGGCAGAATCGGGTGAGGTGGCAGCTGTGCTTACTTTCGAAGAACTTTCGTCTCTCGGCGTTGAATACAGTAGGGTCGACGTGAAGGATGAAGCGGACTCTGTTGGTGATGACCTGTCGCAATCAGTCCCTATGGAAGTTTGCAAAGCAAAGGGCTATCCTGTGACCGACGGCATCATTAAGTCTTTTTCTAGCTTGCCATCGGGCTATCACTATATGTCGGTCGACGGCCCCAAACGTGCCATGGAAGTACTGGAGAATATCGATAACTACGAGGGGGTCTTCATCGAAATCAATATTTGCCCAGGTGGTTGTATCAACGGCCCTTTCAGCCATCTGCCCCAAGGCGGCACCACCATGGCCAAGTTGCAGATGCATCAATACCAGTCGCGTGGCATACACAGCTATCCTACTATCGGACCCCATGAGGAGGCTCCGGTGGACTTCTCTTACCAGTTCCCGCGGGTGCTCAATCGTAGTCGCAAGGCTACCGACGAGGAGATAGAAGAGGTTTTGCGTCGCACTGGCAAAATGACACCCGAAGACGAACTCAACTGCGGTGCCTGTGGCTATCGCAGCTGTCGCGGCAAAGCCTGGGCAGTGCTCAATGGCTATGCCGACATCGAGATGTGCCTACCCTATATGCGCAAGAAGGCTGAATCTATGGCCTACGACATCGTCCACAACAGCCCCGAAGGCATCTTGCTGGTCGACGGCGACCTCAACGTGGTCGATGCCAACCTCACCGCCATGGAAATGCTCGACATTCCAGGCGATAGTCGTGGCTTCAAACCACGTCCCCTGAAAGATTTCATGCCACCGCTCGACTTCTATCTGGCCTACAGTCAGCAAAAAAACCTAGAGGTTCACAAACAATTCATTGTTGGCACTAAACGTTATGTCGACATCACCATCTGCTACATGAAAGACCAGAACCTACTCTTTGGGCAAATGAAAGATGTAACCGATGAGGTTAACTATGAGAAACGTCTCGAACGTATGCGTGACGAGACCATCGAAACTACCGACGAGGTCATCATGAAGCAAATGCGTGTGGCGCAGGAAATTGCTTCGCTCCTTGGCGAGACCACTGCAGAAACCAAGGTGGCGCTGCTCAACCTCAAGAAGATTTTGCGTCAGGAGTCAGCCAAAAAGGAGGAGTAGATGGAACTATGTCTTGAAACCGGCTACACCTCCCTCAACCATATCGGTGAGGAACTCTGCGGCGACCATGTCGAGAGCAGCGTCAACGGCGATTACACCACCCTTGTCCTTGCCGACGGCTTGGGCAGCGGTGTGAAAGCCAGCATCCTATCCACCCTCACATCTAAGATTCTGTGCACCATGGTGTCCAACGATATAGACATCACCGAGTGTGTCTCTACCATCATCAGAACACTTCCCGTCTGCAAAGAGCGAGGCGTAGCCTATTCCACTTTCTCTGTCATACATGTTAACAGGCAGGGTCATGGTTACCTCTTTGAGTTTGACAATCCCGAGGCCATCTACTATCATAACGGCCAGGCCGTTGATTTCGAACGAGAGGAACTGGATGTCTGCGGCAACCAAGTGTTTAAGAGCGAGCTCAACCTTGAAGACGGCGACATCGTGATGGTGATGAGCGACGGAACCATCCATGCCGGCATTGGCATGATACTCAATTTCGGCTGGCCGCGTGAGAAAATAAAAGAATACCTAGACCACCATCTCAACCATAATATGTCAGCTCGTGCTGCCGCCTGCGTGTTGGCATCGGCATGCAATGAGATTTATGAGGGCCAACCCAGCGATGACACCACTGTGGCTGCCGTCCGCATTCGTCAACGGCTAGACGTGAACGTTATGGTGGGTCCCCCTGTCAACAAGGAACAAGATCAGGAGCATGTGGCCCGCTATATGGAAGGTCCCGGACTGAAGGTGGTCTGCGGTGGCACCAGCTCCAACATCGTGGCACGCTACCTGCACAAACATCTGCGTCCTTCGTTAGACTATCCCGACCACGAAATCCCCCCTATTGCCTACATCGACGGCATCGACCTTGTCACCGAAGGAGTCATCACTCTGCGTCGCCTCTTGGAAATGTCGGACAGATATGTCTCTATCTCCGACCTCACCCCCAAGTATTATGAGAAAGAGGACGGTGCCTCGCTTTTGGCCGACATCCTCTTCGAACGCTCCACCCATGTCCATTTCTTCGTTGGCCAGAGTGTCAACACCGCCCATACCGGACTCGAAATCGACACCACCATGAAGCTGAAACTGGTGGAACGCCTTGCCGCCAACCTCCGCCTGATGGGCAAAGAGGTGACCCTGCTCTACGATTAGACCCTATCCATCCCGACCTTGCAAAAAGAAGAAAGATACCTACACCGTTTGGCTGTAGGTATCTTTCTTCATTAGGCCATACGCGTTGGCGACTACCGCTTAAGCATACGTCTTACGGCATGGCCGTCCGCAAGGCCGATGCGAAGCGTGTACACCCCTGCGGGCAAGTGGTGTATGTCGATACTTGTCTTTGAGGTGCGGCCTTCAAAGTCGAACCCCGCCACCCTGCGCCCCGCGGCATCAAATACCTCCACTCCTTCCATTTGCTGGCCCTCGATGGTAATCAGGCCTCGGGTGGGATTAGGATAGACTCGGATACCCCCAAGGCTGTTGGGTGCCGAAATGCCCACTTGGGTGATGGTCAGGCGCAGCACAACCACACTGTCGCAGCCAGCAACTGTCTGCCCCTCATAGAGGTAGTCGCCACTCTCGGTGTATGTGTTTCCAAGCCAAGTGTAGCTGCCTGCTGCCGAGTCGGCAATCGTGTCGCGAGTGCTGTAGTTCACCGTCAGGGCCAGGTGGATGATGCTGTCGCAGCCTTGGGAATTGAGCGTTGAGAATTGCGAATTGAGAGTAGAGGCAGTGTAGGTACTGTCGTGCCATGTGTAGCTGTCGCAGGCAGTGTCGAAGAATGTACTCTCCGAGACGGGATTGACCGTGAGCGTCAGCACAACCACCGAGTCGCACCCCAGAGCTGTGCGTAGCGTGTCGGCATAGACACCGCCAGTTCGCAGCCAACTGCCGCCAAAGAGAACCGAGTCCCCTTGGCAGACCGTCTCGTCTAACCGAGAGGTGTTACTGTGATTGACAGTCAAATGCAAGGTCACGGTGCTGTCGCAGCCATCAGCATTGGTCAACACATGTGTGGCCCCATTCGTGCTATTGGTGTAATTCGTGTTCCACCAACTGAAGCTGTCGCAAGCCGTAGCCGTGGTGTCACCCGAACTGCTGTGGTTGACAGTCAGGTGCAAGGTCACGGTGCTGTCGCAGCCAGCGGCATTGGTCAACACGTGTGTAGCCCCATTTGTGCTATTGGTGTAATTCGTGTTCCACCAAGTGAAGCTGTCGCAAGCCGTAGCCGAGGTGTCGCCCGAACTGCTGTGATTGACAGTCAGGTGCAAGGTCACGGTGCTATCGCAGCCAGCGGCATTGGTCAACACATGCGTAGCCTCATCCGTGCTATTGGTGTAATTCGTGTTCCACCAACTGAAGCTGTCACAAGCCGTAGCCGAGGTGTCGCCCGAATTGCTGTGGTTGACAGTCAGGTGCAGGGTCACGGTGCTGTCGCAACCGACGGCATTGTTTGTACTATAGGTGGGCGTGTTTGTTGAAGTAGTATAAGTGTTGCCGTGCCACGTATAGCTGTCGCACGCGGTTACCGAATCAATGCCTGTTGTGCTGCGATTGATGGTCAGATGGAGTGTAACCGTGCTGTCGCAGCCAGTCGCATTGGTCAACACGTGTGTAGCCCCATTTGTGCTATTGGTGTAATTCGTGTTCCACCAAGTAAAGCTGTCGCAAGCCGTAGCCGTGGTGTCACTTGAACTGCTGTGGTTGATAGTCAGGTGGAGGGTTACCGTGCTGTCGCAACCGACGGCATTGTTTGTACTATAGGTGGGCGTGTTTGTTGAAGTAGTATAAGTGTTGCCGTGCCAAGTATAACTGTCGCACGCGGTGGCAGACTCCATGCTTGCCGTGCTACTGTTGATGGTTAACAAGAGTGTTGAAAGGGTGTCAGGTGCATTGCGCACCGACGCTGTCTTACGCTGTGTATATTCGGGCTAATGGACAAATTTTAGG
>DFDY01000076.1 GCA_002368955.1 Bacteroidales bacterium UBA3816 | reverse complement strand
ATCATTGCCAAGACCGATGCTATAAACCTTGTCCTTCTCATATCTATAAATAGGCATTCTGTCGCCGGGGAGCGTCGTTTCCTATTTCCGGCTGCAAAATTACAACATTTTTCACGGCCTCGCAATACCTAAATATTGGTAATTAAAGAAAACAAACCGCCCTGCGTCGAGGCAGACCGGCTTGCTTGTTTGTTTACCCACATAGCGTCCTCACGGATTATGGTGGGGCATGTAACTTTTTTTTTATCCCCTCTTCTGTCCTCGCGGATTTCCGGAGGGAACGATTATTAAAAACAATATTTTATATATAAACCTATTTTAATCACCAAGCTGAGAAGATTTCATCATCGCGGCCGGCAACATTCGACTCATCGGTGATGATGTCGGTCTCATTGATTCCAATTATTTCTGAATCAGCCAGCAGCTGATTTTCTATCTCTTCGCTCTCCACTGTTACCAGTGGCTGAATATATGTTTTCTTCATATTTTTTTTATTTTATTGATTTTACTATGTGCAGTTTTATTTCACGATAACCTTGCGGCCATTGATAATGTTGATGCCCTTCTGCGGAGCAGCGATTCGCTGACCGTTGAGGTTGAAGACAATATTCTCCTTTGTTGTTTCTGCATTCAGACGCGAAGCATCGTTAATGCCTGTGGTCTGTCCCTCGAAGACAATCTCAAGGCTCTTGGCACTGGCAGGAACGTCGAGATAAACCTTACCGGCAGAGAGTGTGCCCTCGAAGTGGCAGAACTCCCAGTTCGAGTCGTTGAATGCCAGCACATACTTGCTCTCAGAGGCTGAGATAGCGGTGCCGGTAGAAGCCTTCAGCAGGTTAACGGCAGGAGCCTCAATCTCTTCGTCAGAGAAATTGATGGCAGTGGTCTGGCCCTTCGTGCCTTTCAGGATAACCGGAGTGCCGGCAGGAGCCTTTTCAATCTTTTTCAGAGTAGCCTTAGTGTCTGTGGAAGCGGTAGCTACGTATGCCTCTAAGCCGTTGTCAGTGAAGTTGGTAGCGTTCTTTGTGACATAGCTCTTGTAAGACACGCTTTCATCAGCTCCGAGAGTGAAGCTAACGGCATCGTCGCTTGTGCGAACGAAATAAACATAGTCAAGAGCAGAGTTTTCATTGCCACCAGCTGCAAGATATACAGTAGTGTTGTCGCCTATCGTGAAAGTAGAATCTTTTGGCAAAGAGTTTGCACTCTTGCCTGAAATTACCAGCAGATTGTTTGTACCATCTGTGATAGTTATGGTACCTCCGGCGCCTGATGGGAAGAATCCTACTCCATGTACTCTATATTCTCCAGGAGTCAATGTTGTGATTGCCAAGTCGGATTCTGTTGCATAGCCAACAGCTGCATTTGAACTGCGAGCGTCTGCATTTCCGGCTGCAAATACAGTAGCACCTTCTATTTTCTCACCTTCTGTATAGAAAGCAACATTGGTGATATCGCTAGCTTTGTATGTGTAGTTTAATACATAGTCGTCTTCAGACAAGGTGAATGTTGTTTGGAAACTCTTGTCTGTGGCATCCTTCGTATATAAAGTACCATTGTTATTCACATAAACCGGATAAGCGGCTTTTACTGCATCTGCTTCGTATGCACTGCCGCTTGCCAGAACTTCTATCAGGTTGCCGCTTCCGTCTGTTGCATTAATTGTATATTTGTAGGTTGCAGCCTCACGGTAAACCAGTGTGATTACATTGGATGCTTCTTCAGCAACAAGAGTAATCGTCTCGTTGCCAGACTTGTAAAGATATTTTTTGTCGTTGGAATAAACAGGTGCTACTTCATCGGCAGAAGCTGTTACCTCAGCACCCACAAACGATGTTTTTACAATGTCGTCCTTGATGGTGTTGTCGCTCTCGTCTTTATACTTGATAGTATAGTTTACAGGTGTCACGGCGGGCACATCACCACTCTGCAACTCACGCAATTCTATGTTGTCGATAGCGAAGTTTGCATTGTATCGTCTTGTGGTGAAGACGATGTTTCCAAGTCCACCTGTAGCACTGGCTCCGTCAACAGTCTGGCGTTCGAAGATCTCGTCACCCGTTTCCTTATTTGTAATAGTAATATAGGTAAGCGAACCTGAACGGGAAATCTTATAGCTTATCCAAGTGATATCTGTTACAGCCATGCCAGCACCTGAGTTGGGCAGTGTAACAATGTTTTCGGTTCCATTGATTTTCCATGTTGTCGCATTTTTACCTGTTGCCGTCAGCGAGAAGATAATGCCAGAGTTAGCAGCATCCTTAATTTCCAATGAAACTGGAGACTGGTTGTTGGAATTGCTAAGACGCATGTCAAATGAAAGAGTGAAATCATCACCGGCTTCTGCCTTTCCTGCAAGTACCTCTCCTGTAACAGTTGTGCCATTGTTGTTCCTCTCGCCCTGGGTAACTGACAAATAGTAGTTGTCTTCCTCACTGAGGATAACCGGGGTGAAACGGCCGCTTGTTTTGGACTTCCATCCTGTTGCGGTACTTCCTGCAGAATATGCCTCACTGTAAGGGGTTACTTCTGCCCACGCATTAGCGCCCACGCCGAGCAGTGCTGCAGCGAGGAGCGTTTTGAAAAACGTAATTTGTTTTTTCATCTTGTTTTGTTTTTTGTTAATAATTATGTTAGTCATTACTCTAAAGTCCGTCGCATATAGTGCAGGCGAGGTGCTTAAGCACAAACACAGAAAAAGCGTAAGACTGTTTTTGTCCTACATCTCTAAACTGAGGTTCTGGAATACCTTAACGGAAGATATAGCGATACAACAATCCCACGCTATCGCGTGAGAGAGCCACTATGTCATCTTGCCGTTGTTGAAATTTTCCAGATTTCAGTTTACAAGACGAAGCACAATGCTTCTCTGCATTTACCCACAATGTCGGTGTGTTATGCCCGATGCCACAGAGACCTTTGCCCGTTGGCTTTGGCGAACACGGCGACAAAGTTACAAACTTTTCTGAAACTACCAAAATTTTTTAAAAAAAATCTTATGTCGTCGTTCCTGACGACAGCATTTCCGCGCTTGACAAATTGGATGTTTTAGAGTATTTTTGCAAAAAAATGATAATGATATTACATTTTGTCCTGTTTATTTCGTATCTTTGCACACTGAATACAAAAATCGAGGTGAAACATGATAGTAGCCAATCCTATTTACGACGTGGTGTTCAAGTATCTGATGGAGGACGAGCGCATAGCCCTCACAATACTCTCAGCTCTGCTAAAGAAGGACGTCTTGCAGGTGGACGTGCGTCCTCATGAGTATAGCAACGATGAGCGCGAGAGCTTGTCAGTGTTCCGAATAGACTTCGGTGCCAAGGTTCGTGAGAGTGACGGCAGTGAGCGTCTCATCCTCGTGGAACTGCAGAAGACTTGGGTGGAGACGGAGACGCTCCGTTTCAGGCAGTATCTCGGTGTTCAGTACCGCAACCCGAGGAACATGGTTGGTGAGTATGCTCTGCCGATGGTAGCCGTCTATCTGTTAGGCCACAAGGTGGGCGACATTGAGGAGCCGGTGCTGTATGTCAACCATCAGGCACGCGACTATAACGACAATGTGGTGACGCATGGGTTGCCAGACCCCTTTGTGGAGAGCCTGACCCACGAGAGCATTATCGTGCAGATACCGCGTCTTCATGGCCAAATAAACAACCGCTTGGACATGGTGC
>DFDY01000174.1 GCA_002368955.1 Bacteroidales bacterium UBA3816 | reverse complement strand
AGATGACCATCGAGATACTGCAGGGAAGGGGTTATGAGTACCTCTACGGCCCTGACATCGCGCCGGATGGCAAGACACCGTTGCGGTCGTCGCTGGACGAGGTAGTGCTGCGTGAGCGGTTGGAGGCTGCCGTGCGGCGGATCAATCCGTTGCTACCCGCCAGCGTGCAGGACGAGGCCGTCAAGACGGTGCTACGCATTGGTTCCACCGACCTGTTGGCCGACAACGAGCGTTTCCATGAACTGCTGACACAGGGCGTGACGGTGTCGGTCTACGAACAGGGCGAGGAACGCGGCAAGAAGGTGTGGCTGGTGGACTTTGACGACCCGTGGAACAACGACTTCGTGGTGGTCAACCAGTTCACCGTAGTGGAGAACGGACACAACCTGCGGCCCGACGTGGTGCTGTTTGTCAACGGTCTGCCATTGGTGGTGATGGAGCTGAAGAATGCCACCGACGAGGAGGCCACTATCACCGCCGCCTACAATCAGATAGAAACCTACAAAGCGCAGATACCGTCGCTGTTTGTATACAATGAGCTAATCGTTATCTCCGACGGCCTGGAAGCCCGTGCGGGCTCGCTGTCGGCGGGGTTGAGCCGCTATTCGGCCTGGAAAAGCGAGGACGGCGAGACCGTAGCCTCGCATCTGGTGGGCGAGCTGGAGGTGCTGATGCGCGGAATGCTGAACAAGGAGACATTGCTCGACCTCGTGCGCTCGTTCACCGTCTTCGAGAAGGACAAGCACGAGGACAAGGCCACAGGCCAGCTAACCATCACCACGGTGAAGAAGGTGGCCGCCTATCATCAGTACTATGCCGTCAACAAGGCTGTGGAGTCCACCCTCCGCGCCACAGGCATCAACAGCACTATGCCCAAGGCTGCTGAATCGCCTGAGAATTTCGGATTCAAGACCGTCAAGGAGCAACAGACCGGAGATCATCGCGCCGGTGTGGTGTGGCACACGCAAGGCAGTGGCAAGTCGCTGTCGATGGTGTTCTACACAGGCAAGATAGTGCAGCGGCTGAACAACCCCACGGTGGTGGTCATCACCGACCGCAACGACCTCGACGACCAGCTCTTCGAGACCTTCGTGGCCTCCAAGCAACTATTAAGACAGACACCTGTGCAAGCCGACAGCCGCGACCACTTGAAACACCTGCTGCAGGTGCAGTCGGGAGGTGTGGTCTTCACCACCATACAGAAATTCCAGCCCGAGGAGGGCAACCGCTACGACCTGCTGACCGACCGCCGCAACGTGGTAGTGATAGCCGACGAGGCACACCGCACACAGTATGGCTTCGGTGCCAAGACCCACGAGGTGCGCAACGAAGCCGACGAGGTGGTGGGCTCGGAAATCAAATATGGCTTCGCCAAGTACCTGCGCGACGCGCTGCCCAACGCCACTTATATCGGTTTTACCGGCACTCCTATTGAGCTGAGCGACAAGAATACCCCTGCTGTCTTCGGCAACTATATCGACGTGTACGACATAGCGCAAGCTGTAGAGGATGGGGCTACGGTGCGCATCTACTATGAGAGCCGTCTGGCCAAGGTGGAGCTGAGCACCGAGGGACGCAAGCTGGTAGAGGAACTGGACAAAGAACTCGATGTGAAAGAGATGGACGAGGTGCAGAAGGCCAAAGCCAAATGGACACAGCTGGAAGCCCTTATCGGCAGTCCCAACAGGGTGAAGAACATAGCGCGCGATATAGTAGAACATTTCGAAGCACGCCAGCAGGTGTTTGAAGGCAAGGCGATGGTGGTGGCCATGAGCCGCCGCATCGCTGTAGAGTTATACGACGAAATAGTGAAGCTACGCCCCGAATGGCACAACGACGACCTGCGCAAGGGGGCTTTGAAAGTGGTGATGACCTCCGCAGCCTCCGACGGACCGACCATAGCCAAGCACCACACCACCAAGAGTGAACGCCGTATGCTGGCCGACCGTATGAAAGACCCCAACGACGAACTGAAGCTGGTCATCGTGCGCGATATGTGGCTCACCGGCTTCGACGTGCCTTGTCTGCACACCCTCTATATCGACAAGCCGATGCAAGGGCACAACCTGATGCAGGCCATTGCCCGCGTGAACCGCGTCTATAAGGACAAGCCCGGCGGCCTGGTCGTGGACTACCTCGGCATCGCCTCCGACCTGCGCGAAGCGCTGTCGTTTTACTCCGACTCCGGCGGAAAGGGCAACCCCACCCAGCAGCAGGAACAGGCCGTGGCACTGATGCAAGAGAAGCTAGAGGTGGTGCAGCAGATGCTACACGGACTCGACTACAAGCAATACTTCGTGGCCGATACGTCGGGTAAACTATCGTGGATACTCAAGACCGAAGACTATGTGCTGGGAGTGGAAGACGGCAAGAAACGCTTCGTCAACGAAGTGACAGCACTGGGCAAAGCCTTTGCCCTTGCGGTGCCAAATGAGGCAGCGATAGATGTGAAAGATGAAGTAGCCTTCTTCCAAGCCGTCAAGGCGCGCCTGTGCAAGTTCGACGCCAAGCCCGGCGGCCACACCAACGAGGAGATAGAGACCACCATCCGCCAGGTGATAGACCAAGCCTTAGTGTCGGACCAGGTGATAGACCTCTTTGATGCCGCTGGCATCAAGAAACCCGATATTTCCATCCTCTCCGAGGAGTTCCTTCTTGGCTTAAAAGACATGGAACACAAGAACATAGCCCTTGAGGTGCTGCGCAAACTGCTCAACGACGAGATACAGAGCCGAATGAAGACCAACCTTGTAGAAGGACGCACGCTGATGGAGATGCTCGACGGCTCCATCACGCGCTACCACAACAAGATTATCTCGGCCGCCGAGGTCATTGACGAACTTATCCAGTTGAGTAAGCACATTGTGGAGAGTGACAATGCAGCGCAAGAGATGGGCTTGGAGCCCTACGAATATGCATTCTATACTGCCGTGGCCGACAACGAGAGCGCCCTCGAACTAATGGGCAAAGACAAACTGCGCGAACTGGCAGTAGTGCTCACCGAGACCATCCGCAAAAACTCCACCATCGACTGGACCATCAAAACCACCGTGCGGGCCAAGATGAAGGTGGCCGTCAAGCGGCTGCTGCGTAAGTTCGGCTATCCGCCCGACATGGAGCAGTTGGCCACCGACACGGTGCTGAAACAGGCCGAAATGATAGCTGCCGAGCTGGTCGAAACCAATCCTGCTAACTAACCATGGCTCAGAGACAGACTGCCCAATAGAATTAACCATCGAACTGATAGTTCTGACCCACAACAGGCCGATATTGGCTGCTAGGAAAACTCCTATAATAGAAAAGCCACTGCTGCGGGCAGTGGCTGTCTTGATATAGATAGTATCGAGAAGGCAAATTATTGCTGCCGTTCGAGTTGGGCGATGAGGGACTCGCGGGTGAAATCCTCTTCTTGCTTCCAGTACTTGATGTCGTAGAGGTCCATGCCCTTGGGGGTGAGCTCATACCAGAACTGGTCGGCGTTGGAGAGTTGCAGGATATGGCTGGGCATGTCGAAAGAGTAGAAGAAATGGAAAGACTGTGTGTCGGCCACGCCTTTGTCGTTGGTGCGAACCAAGAAGGTGTCGAAGAACTGATAGGTCAGTTTCTTCTTGGCATCGTAATAGGTGCCGGTAATAGAGTTGATACGTTTCTGAAGGAGCAACTGTTCGTAGGCCTGCATCGGGGACAGATTGCCCGGGTCGTACTGCCAGAGGGTGTCACACTCGGGGTCGTTGGGACGGTGGCAGACCAGCATGGAGAGATTGCCGAAAGGCTCGCGCACCACGGTGTCGCCCTCTACACCCACGGCCACCCATGTCGTGCCTGTTGTGGGCTGGATGACAAATGTGTCTAAGGCCACTTGCCGCAGCGAGAAAGTAGAGCCCCCCTCATGAAGGGTGCCGCCGGCGAAATTGAACACATTAGTAGCTACGGTGTCGCTGCCGCCGACGAAAAACTCATAGCCGTCGAACCAGCAGGTGTTGTTGAAATCGAAAGAAGCAACCTCCTCTTTGGAGCTGTTGCAGGCCACGCCTAGCATGGCAAAGCAAATGGAGAGTAAAATCAGTTTCTTTTTCATATTCTGTTAATTATAATATTCAAAAGTTCTTACTTCAAGTTTGGATGGGCCACGCTCGCCAATGGTAGTGCGGCGCACCCAGTTGCTGTGGTCGTCATAGACATAATAGGCCATGACAAGGCCGTCGGAATCAGACACCTTTTCCTCCAACACTCGTCCCAAACTGTCGAGGGTTAGCGGTAGGGGACGTTCCGGTGCTGTATATTCCTCCACCGAGGCATCCGGGTTCAACCACTTGGTCAAGAGGCCATTGGCATCATACACATAGCTAAAGCGCGAACCGTCGGGGAAGATATACTTTGTCAGTTGGCCATGGTCGTTAAAACGGAGACGGAACGTATATTTTCGGCCATCAGGGCCTTTAATCTGGGCCTTACAACGGCGGCCATTACGACTATAGCTATAAGTCGTGTGTGCATAGGGGGTTATCAGGCTGCCGTAGGGCTTGCCTGCTGAGTCAATGTAGCAGAACTCTTCCGTTCGGCGACCCAGGGAGTCGTATTCAAAATGATAGCGCATGGTGTTGCTGCGGTCGCGAAGGTAATAGTCACCGATATGCCCTAAAGTATCGAAACAGCCCAGCCGCTGTATGAGGAGGCCGTCGTCCTGATCGCTGAAAAGCTCGTAAGTAAATGAAGCCACTGGTCCAAGCATTTGGCCCAACACCTCCGGCTCCTGATTGAGGTTGAAATCAGTGGGCAGATTGGCTCGATAGGGGAACGGTCTATCACTTTCCGCACAGGCGGAAAAGAGCATCGCACAAAGAAATATGGCAGCTAAATGGCGCAGCATCAATAGTTATTGGGCCAAAGACTTGGTGATATAGGAGGCCAACTGTCCTCTCTGCTGCTTCTTGAGCAGTTTGTTGGTGAGCCAAGACTTGCCAATCACATCCCTGTGGGCAAAATAGTAATTGAGCATATCCTCCACAGCCACATTGGCGCAAAGCAGCCCCCCATCATCGGGATTTTTGAGGGCATGGCGGGTCCAACCGGCAATGTAGGCTATCAGCAGGTCGGGCTTCTTGGAGTCGACCAGTCTATCGCTAATCACAACCGACATCTTAGGACTGCCTGTGACCCAGCGGATGAGGAAAGAGGCGCACTCCTCATGCTTTGGTCCATTGAAAGAGGGGTCGGTGCCAAGCAGATAGTCGCAGCAATTGAGCACGTCGGCCTCGTAATTGGCATACTCCGAAGGCCACATCTTCTCGGGAAGAATCGGGAGAGAAAACTGCTGGGCCATAGCACACTGGGCCATGACGAAAGCAACAAGAACTAAAGCGAGTCTTTTCATTTTTTTCTTTTTCGTTGTAGTTTATAACAATAACGGACGAAGTCACTTTTGATTGTGCAAAGGTACAATATTTTTTTGAAATTGAAGTTTTTTTTGTACCTTTGCTACTGCTAAAATAATTGAAACAGCTTTATACCTAGATGAATATCATAATTATAGCCAATGGCACCTTTCCCACACTTCCCCCTGTGCTGGGGCTGCTCAGCAACGCCGACTGGGTGGTGTGCTGCGACGGGGCTTTGGAAAAATATCTCCACTGGCTGCGGCAGCAGATGCCCCGCCCCGTGCAACAACAGGTCTCGGTGGTAGGCGACGGCGACTCCCTCTCCCCCGCCCTGCTGCGAGAAGCCGAACACGAAGGGCTGGGAATTGACCGCCACACCATTACCGAGCAGGAGTTCAACGACCTGACCAAGGCTGTACGCTATGTGGACGAAAAGACCCGCCACTTGAAGGGGGAGAAAATGCATGTGGACATCCTCGGGGCCACTGGCAAACGCGAAGACCACACCGTGGGTAATATTTCCCTCCTAGCATACTATGCCGAGATGTACCCCGAAATGGACTTTGCCATGCCTGGCGACTATGGCACTTTCTATCCTGTCAACGGGCAGCGGAAGTTCCCCTCGCACAAAGGCCAGCAGATAAGCCTCTTCGCCCTCAAGCCCAACGAACCCGTGAGTGCCACAGGACTGGTGTACCCCATTGAAAACCGCTGCTTCCAATGGCTGTGGGAGGCCACACTGAACGAGGCCATTGGGGAAAGCTTTGAGGTGCAGGGCGAAAGAGTGGTAGTATTCATAAACCGATAGCCATCCCCACCGCAACCAACTCAAACGCTAAACGTCGTCCATTTCCTCTTCAGCCGCAATGTCTAACATGTTATCATATTGGGTATCGTACTGATAGACTCGGTGCAGGTGCTGAATATGCACCTCACGGAGCACCTCTTCCACTCGGTCGGCACACTCGGAAAGGTGCTTCATCACTTCGCTTGCCCAGAAACGCAACACCCGCCAGCCACGGGCCTGTAGCCGCTGGTCGGTACGGAGGTCGCGGGCCATATTGCGCTCAATCTTGGCATACCAGAACTCCCGATTGCTCTTAATCCGCTGCCGTGCCCGCTCCCAGTCGCGCCCATGCCAGAAATCGCCATCCACAAACACTGCCACCTTCCTGCTTTTGAAACAGATGTCAGGTGTTCCTGGAACGCTGCGGACATTCTTATGGTAGCGATAGCCCCTGCGCCACAATTCCCTCGCCAGCATTCTTTCGGGCTTAGTGCCTGTACTGCGATTGGCCTGCATGCATCGCCGTCGCTGTTCTGGGGTGAGAGTCATGAGTGGGGTACTGAATTAAGAATTAATGCTGCTTCCATCTATCCCATCACCTCTCGGATGGCGCGAGTGAGTTGGTCGGGGCAGGAAGTCTCCTTGAAACCGCAGCGTATGCCTTCTAAACGGTCAACCACCGTGCGGGCATCCATGCCCTCCACCAGTTTGCCAATTCCCTGGAGGTTGCCGTTGCAACCACCCACAAAATGGACATTGTGAAGTGTGTTATCGTCATCAATATCAAACTCAATCACAGCACTGCAAGTGCCTTCGGTAAAATAAGTATGGTGTTTCATCTTTCTATGCAAATAATTCTCTAAAAGCCTCCTCGATAACGCTCACCGGCACAATCTGAATCCTGTATCGGGCGCGGTCAACCGACTTGGCATCATATTTGGAAACAAAAATCTTTTCAAATCCTAAGCGTGCGGCCTCGCTGATGCGCTGCTCCACCCGGCTCACGGGGCGCACCTCGCCACTGAGGCCCAGCTCGGCGGCAAAGCAAAAGCGAGGTGAGATAGGCATATCGACATTGCTGGAGAGGATGCTGCACGCCACCGCCAAATCCATGGCGGGGTCGTTGACCCGCATGCCTCCAGCCATATTGAGGAAGACATCTTTGGCCCCCAATTTGAAGCCGCAGCGTTTCTCCAGCACGGCTAGCAGCATACTCATGCGCCGCATGTCAAACCCGTTGGCATTGCGCTGCGGTGTGCCGTAGACGGCGCTGCTCACCAACGACTGCACCTCTATAAACATCGGGCGCACACCCTCCAATGTGGCGGCCACGGCGGCACCGCTCAACTCCTCATCGCGGTGAGCCAAGAGCAGTTCGGATGGATTGGAAACCTCGCAAAGGCCGCTGCCCCGCATCTCGAAAATGCCGATTTCGGCCGTAGAGCCAAAGCGGTTCTTCAGTGCCCGTAGGATGCGGAAGCCGTAATTGCGGTCGCCTTCAAACTGCAGCACCGCATCCACAATATGTTCCATCACCTTGGGCCCTGCCAGCGTGCCGTCCTTAGTAATGTGGCCCACCAACAGCACCGGCACCCCGCTCTCCTTGGCATAACGCTGAAACTGAGTGGTGCACTCTCTTATCTGCGAAATGCTGCCGCTGCCCGACTCGATGGCTTCTGTATTCACCGTCTGAATGGAGTCGACAATCACCAGCTCGGGTTGCACAGCATCGATATGCTCAAAAATGCGTTCCATGGAAGTCTCGCTCACCACATAGCAGCCCGCCTCGTCATCGAAGTCACTTGCCGGAGCCGACTCCACGCGGTCGGCCCGCATCTTAATCTGTTCCTCGCTCTCCTCGCCACTTACATAGAGTATCTTGCGGTCCTTGATAGCCAAAGCCGTCTGCAACAAAAGCGTACTCTTGCCAATGCCCGGTTCTCCGCCAATCAGCAACAGCGACCCCGGCACAATGCCGCCACCCAGCACTCGGTCGAACTCGGCACAATGGGTGGGCATCCGCTGCGTCTCGCTATAGGTAACGTGCTGGATGAGTTTGGGTGCACTTGTGGTGCTGCCCTTAGACTTCTGTTTACTGCCGGTAATCTCTTTTTGCACCACCTCCTCGTCAAAAGTATTCCACTTGCCGCAGGCGGGGCATTTGCCCAACCAGCTGCTACTCTGGTAGCCACATTCGCGACAGTAATAAAAGGTTCTTGCTTTTGCCATATTCTATATTAGGTGTGTTCTATTTATTTGTTTCCATTGTCGCGTCCCGTCGGGACGCAGTTTACTGACGTCTGAGTATCACGGCACTGCGCCTTCGGCTTGTACCGTGTTATTAATAGTCTCACCCCTTCTGGGTGATTTATAGAAGTCCCCATTAGTTAATAGTGATTAGTTAATAGTTATCGCGGCTCCCGCCCACCTTTTAGTTTTTAGTTTTTACCTTTTACTTTATTACTAATTCTCATTTTATTCAGTGAAGTAGCAATGCGCACTATTCCGCCTGCCAGTATAATGCCCACCGCAATGGCGATAGTCACCTTGATGGCCACAAAACCCGTGGCGGCAGCCATGCCCAATCGGCTGGCTACCATATAATAGGCCGTCCAGAAGATAGCCCCTCCCGGCACCAATGGTATGATGCCGCATATAAGATACAACGTCGTGGGGCAGTGCCACTTTTGTGCCATCAATTGCGACAGCAAAGCCACCAGCATGGCGGCAAACAGAGCCGACTCGGCAGGTGAAAGATGAAACAGTGCCACCCGTATATCGCCATTGAGCAACAGGAATAACGCCCAACCCGCCATGCCACAGATTCCGCACCCCACATAATAGCGGCGCGGAGCCCCAAAGAGTACCGAAAAACCGATAGTGCCCAGCAATGCGGCTGGCAACTGGAAGACCCAGCCTGCCGCATAGTAGTCCACAGCGGGCGCCCCCAACTGCAGTAGCCCATGATGCAGTCGTCCGTCTATGATGAATGCCAGACACACGCCTAAGGCAATACAGAGAAACATCATAAAGGCATCCAGCATACGGGTGGCCCCGGCAATATAGTCCTCATGGGCAATGTCGCGAATGCCGTTGGTGAACGGCACCCCCGGCACCAGGGCAATGATGGTGCCAATAATCATATTGGGCAGGTGCTCGCCCAACCCCAACCGAGAGGCCACAATGCAAAACATACCACCCACCAGGCCGCCCACCACGTTGCCAAAAAAACGAGACATGTGGGGCATCAAGAATGTCATAAAGCAACCCAGCAGCACCCCTACCGCAAACGTAATGGCCGCATCCATCAAGCTGCCGCCAAAGAGCAGGCTGAAGGCCGAAACGCCCACAGCAATGCCCACTATCTGCTCCCACCAAGGCTTTGCTGTGCTATGGCGGATAGCATCCAACCGGGAGGACAACTGGTCCAGGGAGCACCGGCCGGCGCACACGTCGCGGCTCAACTGGTTCACCTCCACCACGCGAGACAGCTGTGTGCCTTTGATAGGGATAAACTCGGCGCGAGCATAGTGTTGACCCGTGGCAATGATGCCGTTGCTCAGCACAAAGAAACTCTCATCCTCCACGCCGTAATGCCCCGCAATGCGGGTCATAGTCTCCTCCACGCGGCTGATTTCCGCGCCGTTTTCGAGAAGGATGTGTCCCGCTTCGGTGGCCAGTTGCAAGGCCTGTTCCTGTTCTGTCGTCATAGGCTATCAACCTTTCTTGTATTCTTTCAGTCTTTGATTCAGCAGGTCACACAACGCCTGTGGTTTCATAGTCAAGGTTGAAGCCCCGATGGACTCCTGCGAACCTGAGAGCCTTGTGTTGAACTGTCTTATGGCACGTGCAAACTTTGAAACATCCTGCAACTTCCGCTCTGACACCTGCTTGTAAAAGTGGATGGTGACAAACTCCTGGCTTGTCCGACCCAAGTCCATCTTGTAGTACCTAAACCCTTCAACGTCGGCAAAGCGGTATATGTGCGTTTTCCAAAGTGCATGGCATATAATCCTGTCCTTCAAGACAGTCACGGCCGGACGTTGTGCCAACCGCTCCCACAAGGCAACCAAGGGAAAGAACAGCCCCATAACGCCGGTGGCAATCAGACAGAACCATATCACCCCAGGGTTACTAACAATAGGGTAATCCACCAAAATCCATACGAAAACGCCAAAGAGCACCAGCATCACCAAGGTTGCCCACCAGGCTTTGCCCCCCCACGGGGTGTGATATATGCGCACTTCGTCCATACGCTATTCAAAATAAGGATATAATTGGATGAACCTCTCTTGAATCTGGTGTTCGAGGTTTGGGTTCTCTTGCATCGCCTTTCGACGCAGCAAAATATACGTACTCTTTTTAATATTAAACCGATGCTCGAAATGTTCCTCGGACACATAGGTTGCCATATAACCTTGGTGCGAGCGGGGAGAATTAAAAGTATATAAAATCTTCTGGGCGTATGGGTCATCAACTCCGCCCTTATAATTCATAACAAAACGATAGGGATAATAACTCATCATGTAGACCGCCACATGAGGAATGGGTATGCATCCACTCGCAGTCGTTTTAATTCTGCGGAAGGAACCGTTACAAACTCATCGCCCTTCTCTATTTTTTCATGCTCAACCTGAGAAAGACCGATGCACATGAAACAATATGAAGGATTCATAACAGACTCCTTGTCAGCGTTTTTTATAAAACCATCCAATTCCATTATGTAGATATATTTTTTGCAAAGATACAACAATTATTTTGATTGGCAAAAAAATTGACCTACAATCAGCACTAATACTCGTCAACATCCCGTCTACGCAGTATATTTTACTCTCTACATGGAAGCTTTGTACAACATCTGCATTCCAAACCGGCATCTGCGGAATGTATTTCATGGATGATTGACATGACTTTTTATCGAAAAGTCGGAGGCAGCGGAGACTGCCTCCGACAAAAATTAATAATTTAATAATTTAATCCTGAACATGGCGTAAGGCGAGAGTCCGAGAATCCATTCTCGAGACCGAGCCATAGCCATGTCTGCAACATGGCGTAAGGCGAGAGTCCGAGAATCCATTCTCGAGACCGAGCCATAGCCATGTCTGCGTCAGCGAACGGGGCGTACAGAGAACCCGACGAAGCGATCGATGTTGCTCGTCGCGTTGAGATGGTCGCTGCCGAAGCGCATGAGGTACGCGCCGAGCTCAGTGTTGGGCGAGGACGACCAATAGCAGCCGCCGGCGCCCACATAGCGGACATTCGTGCCGCGGCGGTCGCCCGCCACAGGCAAGAATACTGCACCAGCTGACTCCATCTGCGCCCACTGAGCAAGTGTGTAGCTGTTATGCGTCCAATCATCATGATAGAATGCGTAGCCAGAATTGAACTGAGGACACCCCGAAGGCAGTGTCCAACTGTCGGGCAGGATAATCAGTCCACCCACACCGTTAATGTTGCCAGTGCCACGTTTGGATGAGGCATTCGTGCGGCTATTGAGGAGATAGTCCCACTCAGATGTTGTCAAAGTGCGCCACTGATTGACTGCGTTGCCCCCATTGCTGATGGCTTTGCTGCCCCAATCAACGAAAGTGCTATAGTCTGTATTATTGGTGGAGACCAATGTGGGATTGTTGCCCGTGCCCCAACCGAAGAGGTCTATCCAACCGCTGTAGGTTGAACTGATATTGCGGTTATCACTTCCGCTGACATTACCTCCGTACCATCCATAATCATCGGCAATTTGCGTCCCCACATAATCATACTGATGCTCAGCAAAACGCCAAGTACCGGTGCTGGCCTGGTACTGCAGATTGCCCTGAGAGAAATGAACCTGTTGCGTGGCACTCACCGAGAATGCCCCTGGCAACACACCATCGCCCGAAGGCGGGTCTATATTCCACTGCCCCACCGTAAGGCTTACTTCCGCCATTCTGTTGTGACGGAGTGACGCACGTTTCTCAAACGTGGCATAATGACCAGTGGTAGAATAAATCGTGATGGTCACATCTTCCCCTTCGTCCCCACCAAACTCTGGTGCTACGATGTAATAGACGTAGGTGTCCCTGTCCCCGCGGCCTATGGTGGGTCTGTTGCCAGCAGGGAATACCAACGACACGTCGTGGCTTGCCGACGACGGTACCATCGTTCCAATATGGTCATTCGGACTTCCCGTCACGCTGGCACTGCACAACCCGCTGAGGTAGGAGGTAGCAGCTGTAACGGTAATGTGGTCAAGGACGAAGTCATTATCCATCCGATTGCTGACCACCACCTTGATGAGCGGACAGAGGTTATGGAAGGTCAGCGACTCGCTGGATGAGTATGCCCCCATCGGCACCTTCACCTTCTGGTCACCACGGCTGTCCACTTCGTATATTTGTTCGTGAGGCAAGGTGACGGCAATAGAGCTACTGCTGGAGATGTCCACATCGCCCACAATGTCGGCAGGATAGATGGCGCGGTAGTGGTTGCTCTCCACCACATCGGTTATCTGTGCCGATGAGCCCAGAGCCGCACTGGTGGTGCAGGTTTGGTTGTTGACCCGTATCAGATCATTGTTGTGCCAACAGGGGGTCAGGTCGTCAATATACACCTTGGCATCCCTGCCATTATCGATATTAGCACCCAGGGTAACAGTGCCGTACTCTCTTTTGCAGCCTGCCAGCATCACTACACCAGCCATCAGGCCAAATATCATTGAAGTATATATTCTCTTAGTCATGTCTAATACTTTTTAGTTTTTACCTTTTACTTTTTATTTTAAAATTTTACCACCGTTCCATCTCATACGAGGTGGTGTTGTTGCCACTGCTAGACCAGTCATCACGCTCAAAAGCACTGGAACGGCTTCCCGGCATATCGTCATCCCAAAACAAGGGTTCAAACCGTGTGGAGGACACGCCGAGCCCCATCTCCACCACGAAATCAACAGTTTTAATTCTCGGAGGGCTGTAAACCTCCCTGCATTCTCGATTCATAATATTGTTCGATTAGTTTGCGTTTTCTGAATGGAATATGCATAACATCGCACCCCTTACCCCACCTTAAAAAGGCAGTAAGAGATTGTACATAATTAAAAAAGAGTGATAGCGAAGGCGTATTTGCCCCTGCCATTTTGTCTCTGCCTAACGCCCCCCTTATTCTTTCTTGAGGGAGGGGGGGGTAGCATATTGATTATTAACATATTACACACAGTACTAATATTACTTAACACTAACTATTAAGATGCAAAAATACGATTTTTTTTCTAATAGGCAAACTTTTCTTCAATAATAGCACTATTTAAAACTCGTCAATTACCCTGTCGACCCGGTAGAGTTTGTCGCCGCGGTGCAGCATCTCGGTGGTCTTGACGCTGAAGACATCGCCTTGGCCCACCTCGGGCACGGGCTGGGCGGTATCGCCCAGGCGCAGTTCCTCCACGGTGGCACGGTAGACTCCAGTGGTCTGCCCAATCACCATCAGGTCTTCGCCTACGCGCAGGTGCTCAGCGGTCTCAATCTTCATCTCAGCCACCTGGGGGCGATTGTAGTAATTGGTCACTTTGCCCAGAAAGACCTTGTTCTCGGTGGCTTGGGAGCCGTAGCGTTCGCTCCACTCGCCCATCTTGCGGCCCAGATAGTAGCCGTCCCAGAAGCCACGGTTGAACACCGTGGCCAGCCGTTCGGTCCACTGGCTGATGCGTTCCGGCGTGTAGGTGCCATCGGCAATGGCATCCAACGCCTCGCGATAGCACTCCACCACCACCTTCACATAGTCGGCACTGCGGCCGCGACCCTCAATCTTTAGCACCCGCACCCCGGCCTTGACCACCTTGTCGAGGAAACCGATGGTGCAGAGGTCTTTGGGCGACATGATATATTTGCCGTCGACGATGAGCTCGGTGTCGGACTCCACGTCCTTGACCAGATACTTGCGGCGGCAGAGTTGAAGGCAGGCTCCGCGGTTGGCGCTATAGTTGTACTCGTCCAAACTGAGGTAGCACTTGCCGCTGACGCTCATGCAGAGAGCCCCGTGGGCAAAGACCTCCACCTGCACCAGCTCCCCTTTCGGTCCGCGGATGTCGTTGTCGCGGATGAACTGTGTAATCTCAGCCACCTGCTTCAGCGGCAACTCGCGCGCGGTGACCACCACATCGGCAAATTGGGCATAGAAACGCACCGCCTCCACATTGGAGATATTGCACTGGGTGGAGATATGCACCTCTACGCCAATGCTGTTGGCGTAGGTGATGACAGCCATGTCGGAGGCGATGATGGCGCTGACCCCGGCCTCTTTGGCCGCCTGCACCAGCGCGTGCATCTGCTCAATTTCGTCGTTGTATATGATAGTGTTGACGGTGAGGTAGGTGCGGATGGCGTGCTCGCGGCAAATGCGACAAATCTTGGACAAGTCCTCCAAGTCGAAATTGGCTGCCGAGCGCGACCGCATGTTCAGCTGTCCCACTCCAAAATAAATAGCGTCGGCCCCCGCCTGAATGGCGGCACTGAGACTCTCGTAGCTCCCCACAGGGGCCATGATTTCAATCTTCTGGTTCATCATCTAAAAACTCAAAAAAGGGTGACAGTCAAGACGAAACGCCCTGTTCGGCACCCCCTCATAACAAATAATTGCTTTGCAAAAATACACAAAAAAAACCAAATGTGGGACTCAGAGTTGGGAGTTGAGAATTGAACGTTGAGAATTATACGGTTGGGGTTGCTGCGGCAGCCAATCAGAATTCAGTTTTTAGAGCTCAGAATTGAAAGAAGATACGGTTTCCGTTCACTTACAATTAGCTACAAACCCGTCACCCACTCGCTACACAGCCGCTTAGTAAACGGCTATAAAGCGATGATAGTGTGGCGAAGAAACGAGCGTTGAGAAAAGCCTTGGTGCAGAAAAGGAGCCTATGGGACTCAGCCGACGGAAGGTTTGAAGTACAATTAGCCGTATTTTGTAAAAAAAATGTATATTTGCAATTCAGAAAAAGTATAAACTAATATATTAACTACATGAAAATACGACTGTTTCTGTTTTGTTTTATGGCCATGATGATGTCCATGCCCGCGTGGGGCTTGGGCAGCTCAACGGCTCGGCCTATGCCCGCAGGGGCACTCACTCTGAAAAGTCCTGACGGACAGTTGTTGTTGCGTTTTGCGGTGGTGGACGGCGTTCCGCAATACTCGCTGGAGCGCGGTGCCAAGGCCGTGGTACTACCCTCGCAGATGGGTTTCACGCTGGAGTGGCGCGACGATTTGGCTCACGCCTTTGTGGTCCGCGCCGTGGAACGTTGCTACAAAGACGAGTTCTGGCACCCTGTGTGGGGCGAGGAAGGCACCATCCGCAACCAATATAACGAGCTGTTGGTCACCCTAGAGCAACCTGCCGGCACGGTGCAGAGCATGGACCACTCGACCGACACACGCCCCTCGGTGATGCAGATACGTTTCCGCCTCTACAACGACGGGTTGGGCTTCCGCTATGAGTTTCCGATGGAGGTAAAGGCCCGCCGTGCAGAGGACCCGAAATTCAACGCACTGGTATATTTCTGGATAAAAGAGGAACTGACCGAGTTTGCCATGGCGGGCGACCACACGGCATGGTGGATTCCGGGCGACTACGACACACAGGAGTTCAACTACACCGAGAGCCGCCTTTCGCAGATTCGCAGTCTCCACACCAGCGCACAGATAGGCGGGGGATGGCCATGGGAAAGTTTTTCCGAAACCGGCGTGCAGACCGCCCTGCAAATGAGAACTGACGACGGCCTGTACATCAATATTCACGAAGCCGCGGTACTCGACTATCCAACCATGAACCTCGACTACGACGACACCCATAATGTTTTCCGCACCCATCTGACCCCCGATGCCACCGGCTACAAGGGGCGTCTGCAGACCCCCTGCAAGACACCCTGGCGCACGGTGCAGGTGTGCGAGAAGGCCACCGATGTATTGCGCTCGCGACTAATTCTCAACCTCAACGAGCCGTGTGCTTTGGAGGATGTCAGCTGGATTCACCCGGTGAAATACATGGGTGTATGGTGGGAGATGATCAGCGACAAGAATTGCTGGAGCATTACCAATGACTATCCGTCAGTAAAACTGGGCGTGACCGACTATGAGCACTGCACCCCCCACGGCCGCCATGCTGCCAATACGGCCAACGTGAAGCGATACATAGACTTTGCATCGGAGAACGGTTTCGACGCCGTCCTCATCGAAGGGTGGAACATAGGTTGGGAGGACTGGTACGGCAAGGAGAAGGACTATGTCTTCGACTTCCTCACCCCCTACCCCGACTTCGACCTGCCGGAACTCAACCGCTATGCTCACCAGAAGGGCATCCGCCTCATCATGCACCACGAGACGAGTTCCTCGGTGTCGAACTATGAGCGCCACATGGAACGTGCCTACAATCTGATGAACCAGTACGGCTATGATGCGGTCAAGAGCGGATATGTGGGCAAAATTGTGCCCCACGGCGAGCATCACTACAGCCAGCCCATCATCAACCACTATCACTATGCCGTCACCGAGGCTGCCCGCCACCATATCATGGTCAACGCCCACGAGGCGGTGCGCCCCACGGGTCTGTGCCGCACCTGGCCCAACATGATTGGCAACGAGAGTGCCATGGGGACCGAATTTCGCGGTGCCATCAAGCCCGGACACACCACCATACTGCCTTTCACCCGTCTGCAAGGAGGTCCGATGGACTATACGCCCGGCATTTTTGAGACCGACATGGGCAAAATCATCAGCTGGGGCAAGGGCAACCAGATGCGCCACACCATCTGCAACCAACTGGGGCTGTATGTTACCTTCTACTCCCCCCTGCAGATGGCTGCAGATTTCCCCGAGCACTACGCCCCCTTCATGGATGCCTTCCAATTCATCAAGGACGTGGCCGTGGATTGGGATACCTCCCTCTACCTGATGGCCGAGCCTGGCGACTATATTGTCACGGCACGCCACCCCAAAACCGCCACCCTAAACAAAGCCGCCGAAGGTGTAGCCCAATTAACCGACGGCAAGAAGGACATGCTGTCTAATGCGGCCCGCTTCGTCTATGCCCTACCCGAGACGGCCACCGCTGCCGACCTGAAGGGTGCCACACCGAAAGATGTCTGGTATGTGGGAGGGGTGACCGATGAGAACGCCCGCGAGGTGAAGGTGAAGCTGGACTTCCTCAAGCCCGGCGTATCATACGATGCCGTCATCTACTCTGATGCCAAAAACGCCTCTGGAATTCCCGGTAGTTCCTACAATCCCCAAGCCTACACCATCACCACTCAAAAAGTCACCTCTAAGACCACACTCAAACTGCGCATGGCCCCCTGCGGAGGTTTTGCCGTCAGCCTGCGCGAAAGATAGTAGAAACAAGTCAACGAACTACATAGATGAACCCAATAAGCAAATTCATTAAAGCCCGGATTGATGCCGCCCGCACGGCGTCAGTCCTCACGCACAAATCTGTCCTCTATCATTTTTTCGACTGCCTTTATTGTAACTGGCGTTATGGTTGCCGCTGCTATCAATACTCTGAAATGAGTTTTTACAAGCTGCGTTCTTTCGACCGAGAGAGGACCATGACCGGCGGCCACAACAAGAAAACGTTGCAGTACAACGACCCCCAATACATGCACTTCACACAGAACAAGAACGAGTTCAACCAGCGGTTTGAAAAATATATCCGACGGGACTGGCTCTACTGCGGCAACGCCACTGCCGAAGAGATCACCGCCTTTGTCAACCGCCTCACCCGGGTCATTGTCAAACCCAATGCCAGCGAGGCGGGCATAGGCATCTTCATACTGGAAGCCTCCCCATCGCTTGGGCAGCAGGTGAATGAGATTGTCGGCAAAGACCTGATAATAGAAGAATGTGTGGTGCAACATCCCGACCTTGTCTTCGGCGGCCACTCCGTCAACACCATCCGGGTCATCACCATGGTCGACAACCAAGGCAATCCACATATACTCACCGCCGCCCTCCGGTGCGGCATCGGCAACTCGGTAGTGGACAACTTCAGTGCCGGCGGAGTGGGCTACCCAGTCAATATCGACAATGGCCTAATAGAGGCATATGGCATACAAGTCACCAACATGCGCAGGCCCATATTCATCCATCCTGGCACCAACATCGTCATGATTGGCAAGAAAATACCCTATTGGACGGAGGTGTTAAAGTTGGTGGAAGAGGCAGCCCGTGTGGTGCCACAGCTGCGCTATGTGGGGTGGGACGTGGCCGTCACTGAGACAGGACCACTGCTCATTGAGGGCAACCCCTCCCCAGGATTTGGACTGCTGGAAGGTATCGGCAACACCCGCGGCATCTATGGCGAGATAGTACGCTACGCCCATTCTTGAAGACCATAGTCTTACTGCCACCTAACGCTTCCAAGCACCGAGCACCTCGCCAATATAAATGGTGTGGATGCCGGCATCGAAACCTGCATACCACTTTTGCGGGGTGGCACTGCGGAAATCTTCGGCTGTCTGGTGCCACGAAGTCATGATTTCGCACTCTATGACACTCTTGGCTTCAGCATAATAGGGCGTTCCGTGCTCGGTATAGGCCACATGCAGACCTAGGGCGGCCGCCTTGTCGCCATCGCGGCCGCTATATTTACCCATATACTGCCACACTGCAGGGTCATCAAACTCCATGATTGTGAAACGCTGGTGACGCTCCATAAACTCGTAGGTGTAGCGTGCAGGAGCCACATAGACAGTTACAGTGGGTCTGTCGTGACCCAAATAATTACCGATGGCTCCCCAACCTATGGTCATGGCGTTATGCTCCGTGCTATCGCCCGAGCAAAGAATAAGATTTTTAGTGAAATAGGTGAACCCATTGTCGGTGAAATCCTTCTGTACATCAAATGGTTTAAGTTCAGTATTCATCGTTGTGTCTTGTTTTTCATCCTGTTTAGGAGTGCATTGAACCGACAGAGCCACCAAGGCAGCCATCAGTATAAAAAAAGTACTTTTTCTCATAGAAACATATTATTAATCAATAAATAAGCAGATATCTTCCTCTGCAAAAGTAGGTGCAAATATACACTTTTTTATTCGTAAAATGTTTCTTTTATAGATTTTGAGAAAAATAATTCGTATTTTTGCACTCGCAATTTTGTGAATTGAGAAGTGAGAATGGAGAATGGAGAATTCTTTAAAAGTAAAAGGTAAAAACTAAAAACTAACGCTCTAGTACAAAGTATGACTGATTCTTGCTCGTATTTTTGAATGTGGCGTGTCTTCGACACGCTGAGTAGTAGGGGGTTCGCTATCCCCACACTGCGCTCCCGTTGGTCGCTTAGTATGGGGTTATTGAGATTCAGCCTCTTCGAGGCTGCTAAAAATCAGTCTTTTATCAAACTAGAGCCTAATTTGTTTTGAGA
>DFDY01000133.1 GCA_002368955.1 Bacteroidales bacterium UBA3816 | reverse complement strand
CATCTAATCGGCCATGAATTATAGGTGGGTTCTATTTATTTGTTTCCATTGTCGCGTCCCGTCGGGACGCAGTTTACTGACGTCTGAGTATCACGGCACTGCGCCTTCGGCTTGTACCGTGTTATTAATAGTCTCACCCCTTCTGGGTGATTTATAGAAGTCCCCTGTATAGTGAACAATGTATCGTAAACAGTTAGGCAGCAGCCACACAATTCTCAATTCTCAACTCTCAACTCTCAACTCTTAACTCTCAATTCTCACCTCTCAACTCTCTTACTAACCACGCTACGCAGCACTTCCTCTAGTTTTTCGCCAGACTTCTCCCAACTGTAGTTTTGGTGAACAAAATCGTAGCCTTGCTGGGCCAGGGAAATTCTTTTCTGTTCGTCCTGCAAAAGCAGTACCAACTGTTCGGCAAAGGTTTCAGCGGTATCGCCAATCAGCACCTCCTGACCCACCTCGGCATGGAGCGAGTCATTGGCAATGGTGGTGGTGACGCAGGGGATGCGCATGGACATGGCTTCGAGGAGCTTGTTTTGCAATCCGGAGCCCGTCTGCATGGGGGCGGCAAGGATTTTGGCAGAGGCATAGCTCTCGCGGATGTCATCAACAAAGCCGCTCACGGTCACTCGGTCACTGGCCAGATCCCTCACTTTCTTCTTGGGGTCGGCCCCCGCCAACAACAATCGAGCCTGTGGCAGCCTCTGCCACACCAGCGGCATCACCTGCTCAACCAGATAACGCGCAGCCCGCACATTGGGTTCGTAATGCATATTGCCGCAGAAGACAAGGTCGTACTCCTGTGGGCGTTCCATCGGATGGAAGAAGTCGAAGTCGACACCGTTGGGGGTGATGTATATGTCCTCGTTGCGCATGTGGGGGATGGCGTTGCTGTCGGCATCGGAGATAATGGTGAGAGCGTCGAATATCTTAAAAGAGTTGTACTCGGTGGAGCGCAGCATCTTAAACTCGAAATGGAGGATGTAGTGCCAAAGAAAACGGGCGTGTTCCATATGACGTTCGGTATTCATAGAGAGGGCATCCTGAAAGTCCATCACCTTGGGGTAGGCTGAACGGGCAACGTAGACCATGGTGCGCACCATTTGGTTGTAGAGCACGTCGGGATTGACCTTACGTTCGAAAGCCTTATAGGCCTTGCGGGCCTTGGTGGAATCCCAATAACCTATCTGAAGGGATTTAGTGGCCAAGAAATTGCGCACAACGTTCTTATAGTTGACCAACTTGGGCGACCGGACAATGCATATATCCTTGCAGAAAGGCCTCACCTGCTCCACATCTTTTGGCAGCACCCGCTCGTGCGACACACAGAAGAGATATATCTCGTTGCGTTTGGAGAGTTCTTTTATCTGATTGTAGGCACGCAGTTTGTCCCCTTTTTCTAGCGGGTAAGGAAAACGCGGCAGCACAACTAGTATTTTCATGTCAAACTAAAAGTAAAAAGTTCATTATATTTTCAAACTAAAAAGCAAAAAAAACGTCTGTTGCGAAGAGCCGAACATATCTGCTGCAAAAGAACATGAGACTATCATTGGCATCAACAATTTATATTTTTTACTTTTTAGTATTTAGTTCAAAACAACTCGGTTTGGGTCCCCTCGGCGAAGCCTTCGCGGTCGTCGGCCTCGGATTCAGCCTCCGGCTCGTCGTCGGGCTCGGGGATTGGTTCGGGCTCGGGGTCAGGCTCCAGCCATAGCAGTTGCTTCACCTGACTGGTGGTGATGCGCTTGCCTTTGGCCTTATAGCCTTTGACGGCCACGAAGTCGGTTACGGCTATCTCTTCTTCCAATATCTTCTTGCCGCTGTTCTCGTCGTAGAGCACTTTCAAGTGAGGGAAAGTGTCCATAGTGTAGTCAACCAGAGTGTCGCCCTCGTCGAGGAAAGCCAACTTTTTGTCGGTCTCTTCGGCTTGGAAGCGTTTGAGGTAGTAGCTGCCAGTCTCGCCATCGCGATAGATAACCGAGACGATGGTTTGCCGGCTGTACTTGCGGATTTCCAGCAGGTCGTCGTCGAAATGGGTGCTCAGGTCGTGTCCCGATAGGCGCATGAAACCCGACTGGGTGAGAGTGAAAATCTTGTCCTTGCCGGAGAAGCGACCCAGCGACACCCCTGCCCCATTCACATTCAGCCGCTTCACGGTCTGGTCGAACCATATCTCGCGGGCCTCCAATGTGGAGACTCCGTCGCCTTTCTTGGTAATGTTGCGCACGGCGTTGCGGGTGAGGATGTTGCCCATGGCCTGACGGCCTTTGATGGCCAGCTTGGCAAAGTCGAAATCGAAACTCACCTTCTTCAACTTGGCCTTGGTGGCATGGTGGACGGTGATGACCTCGGCTTCGCCGTTGGGGTTGGCAGAGAAATAAAGGACTTTGGAGCCTTTGGTGCCTTTGGTCAGCTGATATTCCGTGTCGCGGGTAATGCCCATGACAGAGAAGCGCTTGACAAAGGCATAGCCTAGGTTGCCATCGCGATAGACCATGTTGTAGACCGTGCGGTCGTCGTGCTTGCGGAAAAGACCAATGTGGAGTATTTCCTTGCATGTGGGCGAACCCACAAAGGCCTTGTCGCTCACCTTGGTGACGAGCATGGTGCCATCGGTGCGGAAGACGATGATGTCGTCTATCTTGGAGCAGTCGAAGGCATATTCCACCCCCTCTTCACGTTTGAGGTTGGTTCCGGCAAAACCGGTGGCCATGTTCACGTATAGTTTCTCGTTGGCCACTGCCACGTTGGCAGCCTGTATCTCTTCAAAGTTGCGTATCTCGGTCTTGCGCTCACGCCCCTTGCCGTAGGTGTCCAGTATGTGTTGGAAATAGGCAATGGCGTATTCGGTGAGGTGTGCCAGATGGTTCTTGGTCTCCTCTATGTCGATGTCTATGCTGGCAATTTCCTCCTCGGCCTTCTTTATGTCGAACTTGGAAATCTTGCGCACGGGCCTCTCGCACAGCCGCAGCACCTGCTCGCGAGTAATCTCCTGACGGAAAAGGTTTCGATAGGGGTCGAAGGCACGCTCGATGCCGGTCACCTGGTCGTCCCACGTGGCAAAGTCTTTGCGCTCCAGAACCTTGTATATTCCCTTTTCAAAGAAAATCTTCTCCAGCGACACCCAGTGCCAGCGGTCCTGCAACTCGGCCAGCTGAATTTCCAACTCCTGCCGCAGGAGGTCGCGCGTGAGGAAGGTAGAGTGGCGCAGAATGTCGCTGGCGGTCATAAAGACCGGCTTGTTGTCGACAATCACGCAGGTCTGGGGCGAGAAACTGATCTGGCAGTTGGTAAAGGCGTATAGGGCATCAATCATCTGGTCGGGCGAAATGCCGCCGGGCAGGTAGCAGACAATCTCCACCTCGGCAGCCGTGTTGTCGTCGACCTTCTTTATCTTTATCTTGCCTTTCTCATTGGCTTTCAGTATACTCTCAATGAGCACGTCTGTGGTGATGCTGTAGGGTATTTCGGTGATGACGATGGCCTTGCGTTTCTCGTCGTAGTGCATCTTGGCGCGGATGCGCAGGCGGCCACCGAGGGCGGCGTCGTTGTACTTCGAAACGTCAATCAACCCACCTGTCGGAAAGTCGGGAAATATCTCAAAGGGTTCGTCACGCAATATCTTGATGGACGATTCCAGCAGTTCGCAAAAGTTATAGGGCAGAATGACCGAAGTAAGGGTCACGGCAATGCCCTTAGTTCCTTGGGCCAGGAGCAAGGGGAACTTGATTGGGAGCGATACGGGCTCTTGCTTGCGTCCGTCGTAACTAGGCTTCCACTGGGTGGTCTTGGCATTGAAACAGACCTCCTTGGCAAACTTGGACAGGCGCGCCTCTATATAACGGCCTGCGGCGGCTCCGTCGCCGGTCAGGATGTTGCCCCAGTTACCCTGGCAGTCAATAAGCAGGTTTTTCTGTCCCATATTCACCAAGGCATCGTTGATGGATGCGTCGCCGTGGGGGTGGTAAAGCATGGTGGTACCCACAATGTTGGCCACCTTGGTAAAACGGCCGTCGTCGGTCTCCTTCATGGCGTGAAGGATGCGCCGCTGCACTGGTTTCAAACCATCGTCTATGTCTGGCACCGACCGGTCCAGAATGACGTCGGAAGCATAGTCAATCCAGTATTCGCGGAACATGCCCGAGAGCGAAAGGGTGGTGCCTACGCCAGTATCCTGCCCTGCGGCCTCGGCCGCAGGCTGGGGCGTGGTGACACTGCCCTCGTCTGCTAGTGAGTGTGGGTCCGACAGCGGATTTTCCGCTCCCTGAGGTTTATGTTGTTCTTCGTCCATAGGCAATTATTAGAATTTGCAAAATTACACATTATTTTCGACATACAATCCCACCCACATGTTTTTTTATAAACAAATAAGGTTGACAACTATTATGGGGACTTCTATAAATCACCCAGAAGGGGTGAGACTATTAATAACACGGTACAAGCCGAAGGCGCAGTGCCGTGATACTCAGACGTCAGTAAACTGCGTCCCGACGGGACGCGACAATGGAAACAAATAAATAGAACACACCTTATGGAGACAGCGAAGGAGTCATTGTAAGGGCCGTTGCCCTCCCCTAGCCTGCAGGGCCGACAAGCTGTTAGCCAAGAATGTCACAGAAACTGAATGGCCGTATTAAACCCCAATCGGGGGACTTCTATAAATCACCCAGAAGGGGTGAGACTATTAATAACACGGTACAAGCCGAAGGCGCAGTGCCGTGATACTCAGACGTCAGTAAACTGCGTCCCGACGGGACGCGACAATGGAAACAAATAAATAGAACCCACCTATAATTCATGGCCGATTAGATG
>DFDY01000162.1:297-11609 GCA_002368955.1 Bacteroidales bacterium UBA3816 | reverse complement strand
CACCCAGAAGGGGTGAGACTATTAATAACACGGTACAAGCCGAAGGCGCAGTGCCGTGATACTCAGACGTCAGTAAACTGCGTCCCGACGGGACGCGACAATGGAAACAAATAAATAGAACACACCTAAAGTATGAAACAAATCAATTTTCGCCACCGACTGTACAGTTCGGTGCTAGCCATCGCCCTGACGGCCACACTGACACTGGTCAGCTGCAACAAAGAAGACAATATCAACCCTGTGGACTCCGTTCCTATGGCGGTTGAAAACTACGCCCTGCTGGACTATCAGGACACGATGCACCTAGCCTACGCCATGCGCACCGACCTGTACGACTGCAACAACATAGTCTTCCAACTCAGTGACGGGGGGTGCCTCATCCTCTATAGCCAGAACCACCTCGACCTCCTCATGGACTTTGACTCCGCCAATCTGGTCGGCCCAGATGACTTTACGGCCCATCAAGAGGGCATCGTGGCAATGATCATCTCCGACCTTTCTCCTACCGGCATTTGTATCTCCCGCGGCCAGATGGTCCTCCACCGCTCGGGCGACCTGTATGCCATACAAATCCTCGGGGCCACAGAAAACGGTTTGGGATTCCGCTGCCAATACACCGGCCTGGTCCACGACCTCACCACCCTCTCCAATCAGGGAAGGCTGACGATGGGGCAAGAGAGCCTCACCTTCCATTTAGGCATGCTATGCCTGGAAGGAGACCGGCACACATACCACCTCATTGGCAGCAACCCCCATGTCGAATGCGTCATCAGTTCCACCACCGACATCGTAGGCAAGACACTTCCCATCTCTGACGATGCTCTCATCATAGAAAACAGCACAGCCGTAGGCATGACGGCATCGATGCCCAATGGCCTGCAAGCAAAAGCCTCTTCTGGGACCCTTCAATGCAGCTGTTACGGCAACATATACTCCCTAGTCATCAACGCCGACACCGACCATGGCAGTGCCACGGTTCTCTTCACCGGCCCCATGTACACCGCCGAGTAATTCCTCACCCATATCTTAACAATGATGAGTACAAACCCTTTATTCTCCATCCTTCGGTTTAGGTGCCTTGGCGTGATTTGCGCAGCTGTAGCCATCATGTCCATTTCCTGCACCGACAATAATAAAAGCGAAACAACTATGTCAAACAACGAAGAATGCATTATCTGTGGCGCACCGCTTGAATATCTAGAAAACGACACCATGATGGAATGTGTGCTGTGCCACAAACAGGAACTGAGCAAAACCCGCTGCTCTGCCGGACACTATGTCTGCTCCGAATGCCACATGGCCGGCATGGACTCCATCATTGCCCTTTGCCTAGCCGAGACCTCCAAGGACCCCATCGCCATCCTTGAGAAGATGATGTCGCAACCCTTCTGCCACATGCACGGACCCGAGCACCACGTGCTGGTGGGAGCGGCCCTGCTGACGGCCTACAACAACGCTGTGCCAGCCGACAGCATGAAGGTGGACCTCCCCGCTGCCCTGACCGAGGTGATGAGCCGCGGCCGACAGGTGCCGGGCGGGGCCTGCGGCTATATGGGGGCCTGCGGAGCGGCCATCAGCACCGGCATTTTCATGTCGGTAATCACGCACAACACACCCCTCTCAACCGACACCTGGCGGCTCTGCAACCTCCTCACCTCACGGGCCCTAGAGCAGGTGGCCCTGAACGGCGGTCCCCGTTGCTACAAGCGCGACTCATACCTGTCCATACTCACGGCCGCCCGTTTCGTGAAGGAGAACCTAGGTGTAGAAATGGAGCGGGCCTCCGTCACCTGCACACGCAGCCAAATCAATAACCAGTGCATCGGCCAGAAGTGCCCCTTCTGCCCCCAATAGCCAACAACCCTCAACTCTCAACCCTCAATTCTCAACTCTCAATTCTCAACGGCCCAGCCCACCCTTTTAGTTTTTAGTTTTTACCTTTTACTTTTAAAAAACTCTCAACTCTCAACTCTCAATTCTCAACTCATAGAAATGTCCCGTTTTCTCATCATTTGCACAGCACTGCTGGTTCTTGCCCCCGGGGTTTGGTCCCAGCCCACCCCCAATGCCGTTGGCATTCCCACCACAGCCGCCGAAAATAGACTGCAAGGGCCAGTAAAAGAAATGTTCCTCTACGGTGAAAACCTTGAGAGCGAAGCCCAATGGACCGAATACTTCCGATTTGACTCAGATGGGCATCTATTCGAATACGAAGAATGGTCATACGGTGGCGGCAACCGCTACCTTTTTCACTACGCTGAGGGCAGACTGGTGAAAATAGACGTGGTTGGAGAGAATATGCCTGAGACGGCATGGCTCTACGTCTACGACTCCAACGGCTGCCCCCAGTGGCAGATATTCCATGACCAGAACACTGCCGACACCGTCAAATACCAATGCGACAGCCTCTGCCGCATAGTGGAGGAGCGCGAAGGCCACCTCACCAGACGGTACTCATACGATGCTCACGGCCGCATAGCCACGCAGTCTTTCGACGATGCAATCACCCGAATTGAATATAACGACCATGGGCTGCTGTCAAAAAAAATCACGCAAAGCAAAGGTTTCACCTTCACCCGAACAGAGACCTACACCTACAATGCCGAAGGGAGCCTCATCCAATACGAGCAGACCTTATCCAACGATGACGAGCCCCTCTCCTACCAGCTATGGGGTTATACATACGACCGCTACGGCAACTGGCTGACCGTCACGGGAAACGGGTACACCCAAACCCGCACAATAACCTACTACGAAGAGAAGTGATGAGACACAAGAGAATTCCTTTCTACCCCGCCTTTGTGGCCTCCTATCTGGCGTTCGACCTCATCGGCATGGCCATCGACCTGGCCACCTGGGGCCACCACCAAGGCGAGGGATATGAAAGCTATGGCATGATGTTCTTTCTTTACATCGTCTTCTTCCTCTTCCAAAACATCATAGCCCTTGGGGCATGGTGGGTGTACCGAAAGGCCACGAACAAACGGAGAGTGCTGCTCACTGCCACCGTCCTGTTGGTTTTCAATCTGGCCCTGATGAACTTGGGGTACAATATTGACATCGAAGCCCACCGTGCACTGGCCCACGGCTTGGCCCTCCTGAGTGTCATTCCCATTGCAATGACTTCCAACCCATGCATCCTACGCCTACTCAGCAGCATCGAAGGCGACCCCGCCATAGGGTACACGATACTACTACCGCTCTGTGCCACAGTATGCTACACGCTCGTTCTCCTCGCCGCCCTGTTTTTATGCAGACTGAAACCGACCTCATCTGCCGCCAGTGAGACGGACAGCAGTACGTGGCATAATCTTGCGGGCAGCGACATGCACGATAGCACATACGACCACCGGAACAACCACCTCGGCACCTAACACCATCCAGAAATGGGCTACCGTGGGTGCCAATTTGCCAGTTAGAGGCTCCACCAAGAGATAGTTCATCACCAACGGATGGATGGCAAAAAGCAGAAAACCACTGCCTGCCAACCATCCTGTAGGTCTCAAATTTTTACGTTCCACCAGTGATGACGCAATCCGCAGCGTGGGCACTGTGGCGACAATGCTGAACAGTTTCTCCGCAACAGGGATGGCAGAACTGCCCCGCATCATTAGCCATACATGCCATGCCATAAGCATTGTAGGAAGCAACAGACACAGCCACAACGGCACCCGCCGCACAGCCTCCACCATGTCCAATTTGCGAATGCCAAACCACGCTCCAATGCTAAAAAAGAGCAATGCCGACGGAAAGCGCATCAGAAGGAGCGGCCAATCAGCGTTCCACGGCATGACATAGAGGACAGCAAAGACCGGCAACACCCACCAGCGCCGCCCTCTCAATAGGAAGTAAAGCACCGGAGCCAACAGGCACATCACCATCAAGTCGCGCAGAAACCACAGTTGAAAAGCCTTGGGCATGCCCTGATAACCACTGCCCATGCCAATAAAAATGTCCAGCAACCCGTCGGGACGGAAGAGCGAGATAGCCAGCCAGTCAGCATGACCCTGCAGCACAAGCATCACCAGCCCCATAGCCCAAGCAAAGAAATTCCAGAACATATAAGGCACTAATAGCGAACGGACCCGCTTGGCCAGTTTGCTACGATAGACCTGCAAATTGAACTCCTCCGGATGTCGGAAAAACCAGTAGCCCGAAAAAAAAAAAACATCGGCACCGCAATGCGAATAACGGTGCGCAGTACCCCATATAGCACCGGCGAGAACCCGCTGCCAACAGGCATCGAAAGCAGCAAAGCAGTGTCGGTATGGATGATAACGATGAGCACCATCAATGGATAGCGAAGCCACTCAATGGTGCGCGACTGCAAATTATCTGAAAGCAAAGAAGTATTATCTGCACTCATAATTGATGTTTTTAATAACAACTAATTATTATTTAACGCAGAAGATAAAATAAAATTGTATTTCGGCACAACAAAACACCATCCTCACCGTTATTAAAACAAGAATATTACTCACTATGAAAAAGCTTACCTTCATACTCCTTTTTTCGGCATTGTGCTTTACCACCTTAGCCCAACGTCAGAAAGTGACCATCGGCAAAGATGGCGAGTTGATGATTAACGGCGAAAGAGCCGCCTACATCGAGCGCGAAGGCTGCAAACTGCTCAGCCCCACCTGCCAGTTCTTCATCACCGACGAGAACGACAACATGCTCATCACCATCACCCAGCAGGGCTTCACCGACAAGACCCGAACAAGCCGCGAGTTTCCCAACGGTACGCCTGTGGCCTACCTGGTCTTCTCCTTCAAAGGCTTCGACCAAGTGGGCGAGATAGACTCTCCCTTCTCGATGAAAGAAGAGACCATCGGCCGACTCATCGCCCAGTGGCACCTCCTCAAAGACCGCAAACTCGACCCCGAGGCCGTGGAGCAGTTCATCACCGCCAACGGCCGCAAATTCAGCGAAAAAGAACGACTTCAGAGCCAGCCCCCCGCCATCCAAATCATCAATCAGCAGTAGCCACAACGGCTCTCCCTCCTGCCTCCCCCAACTCTCAATTCTCAACTCTCAGCTCTCAATTCTCAAAAACACAATGGAACCTAAATACACAATCCACACCAGCCTCTCAGAAGAGGAATTCATCCGGTTCAACCGCTACCTTATTCACCAGAACAAGAGGAGCATGACCATCATCATCGTAAGCACACTCCTCGTGCTTGCATTCGCCATCGACCATTTCATCCGAGGTGTCAACCTGCCCATAGCCGTAGGCCTTTTGGTCGGAATGCTCATCGCCGTATGGAATATTACCCTCGGTGCCGACCGCAAGGCTAAGAAATACTACCGTAGCTATATCGCCCCGCAGATGGCAGAGCAAACCCTCACCTTCTTTGAAGACCATCTGGAGCAGACCACCCCGACCGGAAACGGCAACATTCCCTATGCCCAACTCCACAAAATCTACCGTACCAAGACCAACATCTACCTCATGCGCTGGCCCCAAGTGGGCACCATCCTCCCTCTCGCCTCCTGCCCCGAAGGGCTGGTCGATTACATCATGCAAATCAAACAGCAGCACAGCCTATAAATGGACCCAAACAAGATATGTCCCGTTTGCGGTTACGACCAGTTGGATGAAGGGCCATTCACGCCCGAGGGGTGCCCCACATACGAAATATGCCCCTGCTGTGGGTTCGAATATGGCTTCGACGACGAATCCGAAGGCTTCACCTACAGTCAGTTCCGCCAGCGGTGGATTGCCCGGGGCTACCACTGGTTTCATAAGGAGGAGACACCAGCGGGCTGGGACAAGGCCATGATGGAAAGGCAGTTGTCGAACGCCAAACTTGCCAACGCCAAATCGCGCTACGTGGCCAACATCAAGCACTCATAGTGCCCTTCCGGTCTAGGCCTTCGGGAAAGTCTTCCTTTTGTGCAATAACTTCCGCAATCCGTACAACTGCCGTCTCGCAGAAAAGTAGTAATTTTGCAATCGGGAAAACATGTTCCCATAAAACTATCAAATCACTAAACATCAACAACATGCAAGAAACAATAGTTGACCCCCGAAAGACCACGCCCGAAGAACATGCCGAGGGTGTGCGTCAGGCACAAGTCCTTTTCAAACTCAACCACACCATGCCCTACACCGACGAGTATAATGCGCTGCTGCGTGAACTCTTCGGCGACAATCTGGGAGAGGGTGGCTGGGTGATGCCCGGACTGACGGGCGTATGCTTCGACCGAGTGAAAATTGGCAATGGCGTAATGATAATGAACAACTGCCTCATGATGTCGCGCGGCGGAATCACCCTTGACGACGGTGCCATGATAGCCGCCAACGTGCAGCTTATCAGCAACAACCACGACCTGCACGACCGTCAGCTGCTCATCTGCAAGCCGGTCCACATCGGCCGCAACGCCTGGGTGGGAGCCGGTGCCACCATTCTGCCGGGCGTCACCGTGGGCGAAAATGCAGTCGTGGCCGCCGGAGCCGTGGTCACCAAAGACGTTGCCCCCAACACCATCGTCGGCGGCAACCCCGCCAAGTTCATCCGCACGATAGAATAAACACACTAAAGCAGTACTAAATAAAAAAGTGAAATGTCGTTATCAGAAAAAAAATGTGTATTTTTGCAAATTGACTAAACGATAGTTTTTACAATTATTGGAATGAAGTAGATACAAGTCAACCTTTCCCAGGCTGTGACAAGTGACCGTGCCTTTGGTCAAAAACGCCACAATGTTATGAACTAATACACTAATACAACATTTCACTATGGACACCGAAAAATGGACCGACTTGATTCGTAACCTGATATGGGCAGTGCTGCTGGTTGCGGCCTTGATACTGGGCATTGCCTATGGGCATTGGTTTTCTATTATTTTTCTGGCCGCGTCGTTTGCCGTCCTAAAGGGAATCATTCTGATTGCCCAGTTACGGTTGCAGAAGGCCCATAATACGCTGAAACAAAAACTGGCGCAGCAGGGGTGCTCTACCTACATACCCAAGCCAAAGCTGATTGAGGCCATGAGGGAACGGTCCGAAGCCATCGAGAAAGAAATCAACAGGCGGTGTTCGCCACAGTCTTGCCTGAGGCTAATGCTCCTCGGACGCAGCCAAGGGCTGTTCGACAGCAAGCTGGGGGGCATCCCCTACTGGGACAGCAGTCAGCCCTACCCCACCGATGCCAAGGGCAAACCCATGGCCATGGTGCTGCAACTGAACATGGAGCAACTGCCGTCCACCGCGCTCCTTCCACCAACAGGCATGTTGCAGTTCTTCATCTCCGCCGACGAGGAGATTTTGGAGGGCGGCTACGGTGCAGACTATGAGAATCCCACCAATCAGAGCAATTTCCGCGTGGTGTTTCACAGTCAGTTGAACCGCTATGCCACGCCCGAGCAGTTGGCGCAATATCCGCGCTGCGAGACGTTGAAGTATGCGCCCATTGACGGCGAGTTCCACATTGCGGCCTATCGGGGCGAGTCGTGCATCAACCAGACAGTGAACCGATTTGATGCACTTGCAGCACAGGCGGTCAAAAATCTCTATGGCGAAGAGTTGGGGCAGCGGGAAGTGGCCGACTATGTCAAAGGCCTCCTGCCCAAGGAGATTCGCGACAAAGTGGACGACAGCCTTGCCGTGGGCTTCAGCGCCATGTTCCAAGGCGTGACGGAGGATCACTTTCAAATGTTGGGATTTCCCGCCTTCGAGCAGTTCGACCCCCGCGAGGTGGGGAGCCCCTACAACACCCTGCTGCTACAGATTCCCACCATCGAGACCGGCAGCACCCACGAGGGAAACCACAACTTCAGCATCATCTGGGGCGACTGTGGCTCGGTGCGCCTCTTCATCAACAGCGAAGCCCTCCGCCGCCTCGACTTTAGCAATGTCTACTACGATTTTCAGTGCTACTGATCCAATTTCTTACCTCTTTGATTTGATAACCGCAATTTGGACACTTTTTAAGGCAAATTGGATAACGGCTATATGGCGAATAGTTGGTATTTTTGCAATTGGAAAATAACACCTAAACATCATACGCTATGCAATTCAATTTCAACGAGAAAAGAGAAGCAGTTGCCCTGCTTGGAGCGGGCAGCATGGGCATGGCCATTGCCGAACGCGTGGCCGCCAACCGTATCGTCCTGCTGGGCGACATCAGCGAGAAGAGCCTCAAGGCCGCTGCCGAGCGGTTGCAGTTCTCTGGCTACGCGGTGGAGACTATGATTGTGGACGGGGGCGACCAGGAGAGCATACGCGCCTTTGCCCGCCGCGCCGCCGAGTTGGGGCCTGTGAAACACTATATCCACACTGCCGGAGCATCGCCAAACCAGGCCAATCCACAGCACATCATCAAGTTGGACCTTGTGGGGTCGGCCTACGCCCTTGATGCCTTTGGCGAGGTGATGATGCGCGACGGTTCGGGCATACTCATCAGCAGCCAGACGGGCTATATGCTGCCCGAGCCCATGACCAACGAGGTGGAGTTGGCACTCACCACGACCCCGGCCGAGAAGCTGGAGGCATTGCCCTGCCTGCAACCCGATGTAATTATCAACTCGGGTGTGGCCTATGTCGTGGCCAAACGGGCCAACCAACTGCGTGTGCGCAAAGCCGCCATGGACTGGGGACGCCGCGGGGCACGAATCAACACTATCTCGCCGGGCGTGGTGGTCACGCCACTGGCCTACGACGAATTCCGCGCCGCTGGCGAGGGTTACCAGAAGATGATTGAATCGTCGGCCATGCACCGAGTGGGCAACCCCGCCGAGATTGCCGCAGCTGCCGAGTTCCTGCTCAGCGACAAGGCCTCTTTTATCACCGGCACCGACCTGCTGGTCGACGGCGGCACCATCGCCGCCATCAAGACCGGAGCCTACCAACTGACACTGAGTTAGAGACACCGCCCCGCCCTAGAGCGGGGCTTATTTTTATGAGGCTGAGAGCAATAAAGGGGATGTGGTAACAATATTGAAGTTAGCAATGGTTACGATAAAGGCTTGGAGAGCCTTGCTCACAATATTTGCCATTGCGATACATTATTATTTTACGTTCATTTAATAGTTTTCGCGGCCCCCAATTTTCAAATTTGAGCGATCCCCGCCCTCTCAACCATCAATTCTCAACTGAGCATTAGCTGTTGGCGTTATTACATCATCAGAAACCGCAGTTTGAGCAAATTATGTGGCAATTTGTATAACGCTCATTGGGAAAAAACATTGAAAGCCATTGACCGAATGATGGGGAGGCTGGGGATAGAATACATTGACCTGGTCTATTTCCACCAGCCAGTGGGCGACTATGTGGGTGGTTGGAAAGAGATGGAGCAGGTCCTGGCCTTGGCAAGGTGAGGGCCATTGGAATCAGCAACTTCGATGCACGTGACGACATAATTGACTCCCTCTTAAATGCCAAAATGCTAATGCCAAAATGCCGTTTTGGTTCTGTAAGGTTCGAAAGCCCTCTTTCCGATGGAGGGCTTTTTTTATTGTCTATCTGCGGTGTTCGAATCCGCAGCCCATTGCTAAGGCAATGGAGGCACCGCGGAGGGTGCCTTTCTCCACTTCGTTATCGAAGCCCTCCACCGGAGGCCTTCTTCACCTCAAATCATGCAAATCGAGTGCCACCCATACGCCCAGCGCCGTCACTGGCAAGAACGATTGGCACAGGAAGGCATACAACTGGAATGCTGGTTCCCTCTCGGTGGTCGCGACTCAAAGGGAGCCATTCTTCAAGACCCAGTCATTACACGCATAGCCAAAGCCCATGGCAAGAGTGCCGCACAAGCAATCATCCGCTGGCACATGCAGGAGGGATTCTCCGTCATTCCAGGCAGCTCTAACCCCGCACACATCAGGGAGAACAATGACGTGTTGGATTTCGCACTCTCTAATGCCGAAATGGTCGCTATCCGTGCCCTTGACAAGGAGAAACGCTACTTCAACATGTCCTTAGAGGACCAGCGCAAATGGTTTGGTCAGTGGAACCCAACAGACTGAAAGAAGAAAAAAAAGAATTCCAACCAGCTGCCATCCCCCACCTGTGTGGGATGTCAGTTATCATTATTCACAGGTTCAGTTAAACCCCAATTGGTCATTAGAGTTTTGTGACAGATTAGTATTTGTTGCGGGCAGATTGGTCATATCGCTGGCGAAGGCGAAACGGACTACGATGAGACAGGGATGTGGACAAGATGCCGAAAGAAATACTGAGATATGATTATCCGCAATTGGCACATAGGCGAGGTCGCGTCTCTCCGAGACGCACCCGATGTGTTGACTATCAGTTGCTGATGTGATATTCAGCAATGCCGCCAACGGTCGCGAAACTATTGTACCAGATTTAGGAACATTCAGTTTGGAAATCAAACCGAAAGCAAAGGAAGAGCCAAAATTCCACAGAGCTGACATTGGACCACTATCTGTGAAATTTAGGCCTAATAGAAGAATGGTGGATGCCCTGAATGATGCAAATGTCGTCTTCTATAAAATGCCAAAATGCTAATGCCAAAATGCCGTTTTGGTTCTGTAAGGTTCGAAAGCCCTCTTTCCGATGGAGGGCTTTTTTATTGTTTGTCTGCGGTGTTCGAATCCGCAGCCCATTGCTAAGGCAATGGAGGCACCGCGGAGGGTGCCTTTCTCCACTTCGTTATCGAAGCCCACCACTGGTGGCCTTCTTCACCTATTGGGTACAGAATATATAAAAAAGGACAGCGAGAAAAAATCCCGCTGTCCCCAATTAACCTTATTACACTATTACTATTATACCTGATTGCCTTAAATCAGATACACTCTTTAGTATGCCTTCATTTCAAAAAATTGCAGCCTACAAGAAAAAAAATTCTTTATTCTTTAGACGGAATCATTCTTTGCATTGGAAGAAGCTTTTTTGAGGCTGAGACACAATTTTTTCCGTGTTAGTTCGTTATAAAAAAGTATATTCACCCAATAAAACACAGTTATATTATGAAAAAATACAAATGCACCATCTGCAAGTATGAGTATGACCCCGCCCAGGGCGACCCGACCCAGGGCATTGCTCCCGGCACCCCTTTTGAGAAACTGCCCGAAACATGGCGTTGTCCCCGCTGCAAGAAGGATAAGGGCGTCTTTGAACCTATCGCAGAAGAGAAGTCACCAGCCAACCCCTATGCCGGCACCCAAACAGAGAAGAACCTGCTGACGGCTTTTGCCGGTGAGAGTCAGGCACGCAACAAATACACCTATTTTGCCTCGAAGGCCAAAAAGGAAGGCTTTGAGCAGATAGCCGCGCTGTTCCTGGCCACCGCCGACAACGAGAAGGAACATGCCAAGTTGTGGTTCAAAGAACTGAACGGCAT
>DFDY01000162.1:0-203 GCA_002368955.1 Bacteroidales bacterium UBA3816 | reverse complement strand
AACTATGAATGGACTGATATGTATGCCGGTTTTGCCGAGACTGCCGAGAAGGAGGGTTTCCCCGAATTGGCCGAGAAGTTCCGCGGAGTGGCTGCCATCGAGAAACGCCATGAGGAACGCTACCGCGCGCTACTGCACAACGTAGAGGCTAAGGAGGTGTTTGCCAAGAGCGAGGTGAAAGTTTGGGAGTGCCGCAACTGCGG
>DFDY01000163.1 GCA_002368955.1 Bacteroidales bacterium UBA3816 | reverse complement strand
GAGTTGGGAATTGAGAGTTGAGAATATATGAATTGAGAACTATAAAATACTATCTATTATGAAGAAGTTATTATCCATCATCCTAGGCATTATTCTCGCGCTGCTGATTGCCGTGGGCTGCATCTGGGGCAAGGAAATCGGGTCCGTGACCTCCATCAAATCAGTCGAAGACAACCCCTATCTCTACACCATGGACTACAAGGCCAACTACGACCTCGACGACCTGCTCAGCCACGACATCGACGGCAACGCCAAACTGGGCCAGTATGTGGCCTACCGTATCGGCAAAGGCCTCTTCCACATCACCATCAAGAGCAACCAGCTGGCCGACGAGAACGGGGAATACCACGGCTTCGGCTGCACCAGCTTCCAAGCCCTCAAAGCCGATGCCACCGGTTACTGGTATGGCCGAAACTACGACTACTTCAAGAACCCCACCCTCGTGGTCACCTCCCATCCCAAGAAAGGCTACGCCTCCATCAGCTGCTGCGATATGTCGCACTTCGGCTTCGGGTTGGACAAACTGCCCACCCGGCTGACCGACAAGTTTATGTGCCTGGCTGCCATCTATACCCCCCTCGACGGGGTCAATGAGAAAGGCCTCTGCATGTCCATCATGGCCCTGCCCAAGCAGGCTGCCCGTCAGGAGACTGGCAAGCACAAGGCAGCCACCAGCGTGCTCATCCGCCTGGTGCTTGACCGCTGCGCCACCGTAGAGGAGGCTGTGGAACTTATCCGTAGTGTCGACGTCCGCCACGACACGGTTACCGGTGGCGGCTACCACTATATGGTGGCCGATGCCCAGGGTCATGCCGCCGTCGTCGAGTTTGACCTTGAAGACGGCTGGAAGACCCTTGTCGTGCCCAAAGACACCGCCTTACAGTACATGACCGTCACCAACCACCTGCTCAGCCCCAAGTTCCAAACCGAAGAGCCCAATCCCAAGTATGGCAACCCCTACAGCCGCAGCTGGTGGCGCTATGACACGGTGGAGAAATACCTTTCTCAGCGCAACGGCACCCTCACCCTCCAGCAGGCACAGGAATGCCTCGGCCTGGTGCACTGGGTAAACCTGGCGTGGGGCGACCCGAAAGGTACCATCGAAGACACCCAGTACAGCAACGTCTATGACCAGACCAACCACATCCTCTATCTCCGCAACTGGAACAACTACGATCACACCTATCAATTCCAACTCTTAACCAGTGAAAAGTGAACAGACAATACCGTTGAGAATTGAGAATTGAGAGTTGAGAATTGAGAGTTGAGAATTGAGAGTTGAGAATTGAGAGTTGAGAATTGAGAATTGAGAGTTGGGAATTGAGAGTTGAGAATTGAGAGTTGAGAGTTGAGAGTTGACTCTGTCGAATTACTAATGGGGACTTCTATAAATCACCCAGAAGGGGTGAGACTATTAATAACACGGTACAAGCCGAAGGCGCAGTGCCGTGATACTCAGACGTCAGTAAACTGCGTCCCGACGGGACGCGACAATGGAAACAAATAAATAGAACACACCTAATCACTTAAAGAATCACTAATCACAAGAAAAAATCATGATAGCCAAACAGAACACCACCTTCACCCTCCGCGATGGAGAAGAATACATCCAGCTCATCCAACTCCTCAAAGCCGCCGGCTGCGTAGAGACTGGAGCCCAGGCCCAGGAGGTTGTCACCCAAGGTCTTGTCAAACGTAACGGCCAGACCGAACTACGCAAACGTGCCAAACTCGTCCCTGGCGACATCATCGAATTCAAATACTTCACCATCAAAATTCTTTGAGAGTTGAGAGTTAACATGGAAAAACTAACTGAAGAACAGCATTAAGCACAGATGGCGGACATGGGTTCCTTCGACCAACAGATGCCCTGTGTAGGCATCTTTTGGTACGACCCTGAGAGCTATACCTTTTTGGGGGTTAGAAAGAAAGAGCTAACCCCGCGAGGTGGAGGATGCTGCCGAGTAAGGAAAACCATTCATCAACTATCCTCAACTGCACCGTCAGGTATAGGCCAAAGAATATTTTCTCGCCCAAGCCAAACAGACAGAAACCAAGTTCAAAGGTGACTATACCCAGATTCCTCGTGGCCGGGTGGCATGGACCATCAACAGATTCATTGTCCTGGTAGGCCATTGGGTCGAGCCCATTCAAGACGAGCTGACAGAGCTACTGGAGAAGGAATTCTCACTGCCCTACTTCGAGTTTGTCTATGACGAGCACTGGGACCTCGTCCACGGCTGGTGGGGTGACATGCCCGCCAGCAAGTGAAACCAAGCTGCCCCCGTCAAGGCCGAACACATAGCACAAGATGGGAACACCTGTTTTTAGGGAAAAAGGAGCACAAAACTATTGGGAATCAAACCCAAATAGCTTTAGTCTCTCCGTATCGAGGAATTCAGAATTTCCGCACTACTCTTTGCCCGTGGCCCACTTGCGGTAGCGAATCCAGACATGAAGCCACACGCGGGCGATGGAGTCAATGGCATCGGAGAAGATAATGCGGCTGTACTCTTCAAAGTGCTGCCACTCTTCGGTGGTCTTGTATATGGCCTTGGTCAAGTTGGTCTCGTCATACTGGGCGGGAATCATGCGGTAGGCCATCAGGTAGGAATACTGCGACAACGAACTCATATAGTCCCACACATTGCCGTTGCCAGAGCCCCAGCCGTGCAGATATTCACGGTTCTCCAGGTCGTCCTCCACCTGCTGCATCAGCGGCGTAATCTTCAGTTTCAAAGGATAGCCCTCGGGGTCATAGAAGAAACGCTCGTTGGCTGTGTCCACATCATAGGACTTCTTCACCTGGTTGTCCCACTGAGTCTCGATGAAACCGTGCACGTTGTCGCCCGACGAGAAAGCCCGGCAATCGCAGTGCAGCGGCATATGGCAGTCGGCAATATAGTGGCTGAGGATAAAGAACCGCATGGCGATGTGGTTGCCCGTGGGGGCCACCGGGTTACCTTTCTCCTCCATGCGCAGTATCTTAAAACTGTCGACGATGGCATGTGCGAGCGACTCGCAGCGGTCAGCCAGATTGCCGTCCTCAATAGTGAATGGCTTGCCATACAGCGGAGAAGACTTGCCCAGCTCGTACATCCCCAGCGTGCCTGGCAATTTCTTGAAACGGTCGTCAGTCGATTTTTCGTTGGGACGATACTTGAGGATATGGCTGGTAGACATATCCTTAAACACCGCATCGGGATACCACGACCCCTTGATGACAAAGTCGCGGTAGTCCTTGAACCATTTGACCAACGCCACGGCATCAGCCTTATAAGCTTCAGGAATATTGGCATACTGGAGCCTCTTAATGGCCATAAAAGCCAACCATGCGTGAGTGTACTTTTTCATAACAAAAAATATAATACTACAATAAAACTTTTACTCCATCCATCACCCGCACCTTTCCGCCTACAAACAATGGGGCCACTTGCCGCCTAGCGCCCCAAGTTCGGCATTCCATAACGACAAACTGGGCGCCCAACCACCTGCGTGGCTCCTTGATATACAGTGGTGTTGCTCATGACTGCCCCCCCCTCCCAATTGTCCAAACATTGCAACAAATCTGCCACAAAATTCTCTCGACTATTGGTGTACAGAGTGTCATAGCAGGGATAAATATAGTTGAAAATCAGTCCCCGGCGCACCTTGCGGTCATATACCCCACCATAGGACTTTCCCGAAGTCCGAGCCACTGCCCCTATACTAGTGGCCACAAAGGCCACCTTGGCCTGTTGGGGAAGAACAATTATATAGGTAGGCAACTCATTCTGCAACATAAAAATATCTATTTATTTCAACCTGCAAATATACACATTTTTCTGAAATCGCAGACAAAAGAAATCAAAAGACGAAAATAACAGAAAGAAAACAAACCACTAAAATCCCAGATTAACACTTTTTAATACCATTACATATAACTATAATACAGAATATTATAAATATTTTTAGTCGTATGCAATTAAATTTTATACTATTTTATTTCGCACAATGATTTTTCTTTGTATATTTGCACTCGAATTTAATAAGAAAGGAACTGCAAGATGAAACCCACAAAATACGATGCGCTGAAACTAGAAAACCAACTCTGTTTTCCCCTCTACGCGGCGGCCAAAGAGGTGGTCAGACGCTATAAGCCATTCCTCGACCCCTTGGGACTGACCTACACGCAGTATATCACCATGATGGTGATGTGGGAGCACAAGGAGCTGACCGTGTCGCAGATAGGCGAATATGTGCACCTCGACACCGGAACCCTCACCCCCATGCTCAAGAAGATGGAGTCCAACGGCCTCATCTTCCGCCAGCGCGGCAGGAAAGACGAACGCGAAACCATTGTCAGCATCACTCCCGAGGGCAAAGCCCTGCGCAAACAGGCCATCGAAGTGCCTGCCAAAATCAGTTCCTGCGTCAACCTCACCCTCGACGAGGCCCTGCAACTGAAATCACTGCTTGAAAAAATAATCATTTAAAAATCAATATTATGAAACAGAAATTCTACGACTTCAAGGCCCTCAGCCTTCAGAAGAAAGAAATCAGCATGGAAGAGTACCGCGGCAAGATAGTCCTCATTGTCAACACGGCAAGCAAATGTGGCTTCTCGCCTCAGTACGAAGGTCTTGAAACCCTCTACGAGAAATATCATGACAAAGGGCTGGTCATCCTCGGTTTCCCCTGCAACCAGTTTGCCAACCAAGAGCCCGGCAGCGAAAACGAGATTGCCTCCACCTGTTTGGTCAACTACGGTGTCACCTTCCAAATGTTCTCCAAAATCGACGTCAACGGCCCCAACGCCCACCCCATCTACCAGTGGCTCAAGAGCCAAAAGAAGGGCCGTGGTCTGCTGGGCAGCAAAATCAAATGGAACTTCACCAAATTCCTTTTGGACCGCGATGGCAACGTCATTGGCCGCTACGGCAGCATAGTCACCCCCGAGAGGCTCGACCCCATCATCGCTAAAGTACTCTAACGCCCTTCGCCCCCCAACGGCTGGCCTCAGGCACAATTAACAATCTAATATTCATATTAGACTGACATCTCCTGCCCGTAGGGCAAAAAGCCCCTTGCTTCGACAGTGTGTCTTCCCTGCCCTTGAAGAAAACATCCCCAACGCAGTCCCCTCGCTTACGGGACGGGTCGGTAGCGTATGGGATGTGGGGCAGGTGCGGGCGGGAAGTGGGCCATTCGTGGATGCGACTTGCATAAGGTTGAAAAATCATTGTATTTCAACGAAAAGCAAAATTCTAAATTAACAAGATACATAATTTTAGCCGAGGTGGCAAGGGGTGCCGCTTCGGCTAAAATCATGGTGGCATTTTTGTGGAAATGTTAGTTGGCCGCTAGGGCGTTGACCATGTGGTAGCCCATGCGGTGCAGCTGCACGTAGGCTCCCATGAGGTAGAGCTGGTGCAGGCAGGCCACGTAGCCTCGGAAGGCCGCCTCGGTGCCCGATTCCAAACGCTGGTGCAGCAACAGGCTGTAGGTACGCTCGGCGCACTCCTGCACCAGTTGCTCGGTGGTGTCAAAGTCGGGCTGCTTCAATCCTAGCACCTCTCCCCTGACGTACTCGTCCAGCAGGTCGTAGCCGCTCTTGGAGCGCATGTACAGGTAGAGGTCGTCCAGATGGTCGTATATAGCCCAGTCGTCGTCCCAAAAGCGGGCCACCGCCATGCCGATGTACATCATCCATCCGAGGCTTACGGTGGGGTAGTTGGCAAACTCACGCACCCCGTCGGCCAGATAGGATTCCGCCACCGCGCGGTATTTCTCCTCTATGTCCACCGCCTCGGGCAGGCGCTGGTCCACCTCGCCCACAGAGAGGAGGTACTTATATAGGTCCTGGCGGACGTGCGTTTCGAACCTATTTGTTTCGCTCATAACGGTAGGGGAAGAAAAACACGAATGGGCGATAGCGCCGTGTGGGAGTGGGGGTAACGATGAGGTACTTTTCGCCTATATGGATGGTGTCGAGGCCATTGGCAAAGAAGTAGGCTAGGAGTTCTTCGGGGTCTTGCTTTTTGGAGTCGTAGTAGTCCCACATGTGTTCCTCGATGGTTTCTTTGCCCACGGTGGATTGCACCACGCTGTCGGGCACACGGAATTCGTATTCGCCCGTGGCGAAGCCATAATGCCGTTCGGTGATGTCTATGGAGTCGCCTTTGCGATAGACCCAGACGGGCTGATACCAGCTGGAGTCGATGTCGACATAGCCCCATTTGGCCAGTTGGCGTAGGGCTGACCCGGCGACAGCGGCACGGTCGGTGCCCGGTTTGCCAATCAGTTCCAGGTTGAGCACGTAGTAGCCTTTGGCGCGATAAGAGAAACCGGTTTTGTACCAGTGGTCGGATATGTAACGGAGCCGGCGGGCCACCTCCTGTATGTTGCCATGGAGGCGCACGGTGTCGCCCGAGTAGGAGAGCGGAAAGATGGGCACGGAGTCCACCTGTGCTTGACGCTTCAGGCGCTGGCCGCTGACGGTGAGGGTGTAGGTGTCGGTTTCAATCTCGTGGTGGGTGCGGCCCCTCTCTAGGTTGCATCCGGTGAAGAGCAACATGGCACTTAGAACTGGGATAAGATAGGCAGTTTTCATATATTTATTTTTATTTATCATTGTTATTTAACTTACATTTTGCGCCTGCAAAGTTACAAAATATTTCTTACTCACCAAACTTTTTAAACTATAAAGTAAAAACTAAAAACTAATAGTGATTAGACAGATGTCAAGACTTTTTAAACTATAAAGTATAAACTAAAAAATAAGCAATTAGACAGGTGTCATGGCTTTTTAAACTATTAAGGTGTGTTCTATATATTTGTTTCCATTGTCGCGTCCCGTCGGGACGCAGTTTACTGACGTCTGAGTATCACGGCACTGCGCCTTCGGCTTGTACCGTGTTATTAATAGTCTCACCCCTTCTGGGTGATTTATAGAAGT
>DFDY01000142.1 GCA_002368955.1 Bacteroidales bacterium UBA3816 | reverse complement strand
TCCTCTTCGATGTCGTCCTTGTCGGCACTGGTCACGGTTTTGAGCTTCTTTCCGTCCTTGTCGTAGCAAGTGATGGAGATGGAAGTCTTGGCCAGTTCCTCCTTGATTTCAACCGATGGGATGAAAATGACGCGGCGTGAGGTAATCAGACTGCTCTTCACCTCCTCAACCTTCTCTACTGAGGTGGCCCGGATACCGAAGCGCATATGGCCGAGCCCCGGTACGGGACAGGAGTGACCTTCTGTGGCCCAAGCCTTGATTATCTCGCCACAGCCCACCCAGCAGGCGGCAACCACCGTTTTCGGCAGCCCCGTGCGGAGCGCAGCCTCTGCGATAACCTTGGCCTCAGAGAGCGTGCTGTACGTCTGGGCCATTAATACGAAGCGGTCCATACCCTTCAGGGGACCTACCTGAATCGTTGTCTGTTTTGCATTTACGTTAATCATAGTTTTAAATGTTTTAAAAAAGTTAGAAACTTGGCTGCCACCAGAGCGGCAACCGTTAATAATACCGATGCGAGAAACCAGTGCCAGCGGGGCGGGCTGCGTGATGCCTTCTCCCTGACCGACGCCATCCTGACGACGGTGTCTGTTCGGGCGTTAATCACCACGGTGTCCCTAACCACCTTCACCTTCTCTCGCGTGTGTACCGTCCTTTCTATGATGCGCACCAGGCTGTCGCCCCGTTCCACCAGCACCAGCACCGAGTCGGCGGTGTGCAGAGCCACCGAGTCAGCTTTCGCCATCCTCTGCGTTTCCACACGTTCCGTCCTCCTCTCCGTGGTGCTTGTTGTCCGGCAGGCCGTTATCAGCCCAAGTGCCGCCATCATCGTCAGGACTACATTCAAAATCTGTTTCATCTTGACGCTCGATTAAAGGGTTAAATGTAAATCTGTCAAAGAACACTTTTCGTTGTTTGTCGTGGGGGATTGTTTCCTTTCGACACTGCAAATTTAAGCACGTTTTTTGAGCCGTAAATGGCTCCTTGCCCATTTTCCACAAGATATTACAACGGGTAAAAGCAAGGTAAACCGCAGGTAAAAGACAAGGTAAAGAATCAGTAAAAAACGGACACAAAAAAAGCCCTGACATTTGTTCCGTTCCACAAATGTCAGGGTCACTGAAAGCCGCCCTTCATCGTCAGTCTATCAACCCCGCCTCCCGCAGATTTTTTGCCAGCATCAACGCCACGCGGCGATAGGGAACATTGGCTGGTGTAGCCGCCGACCACTCTGTATAGCACTTCTGGCGTACGTCCGGCACTTTCACGTTTTTCAGCGAGTCGTAGTCGCAAGGTGTGGGTGCCGTCGGGAACCACTTGTTCATCACAATGCTGAAATCCTTCAGCGTACCGCAACTCATCTGATGGAACTCGAACACCTTGTGAACGGCATACCAGTGGGCCTGTGCCCAAAGCAGTTCACGGTTGCCGTCACCCCTCTCGTGTATGGTCTTGTAGATGACGTCGCGTATCTTCTGTCGTGGCTGTACCGGTTCGAAATAGTCGTCCTGCGGCATCGGGTCGTTCACCACGACTCGGTATTTCTCAATCATTGCCGCAAAGAACTGTAGTTCGGCCTCCAGTTTGAAGTAGCGGCAGAGGTCCTCGTTCGTCATGCGCTCCATTGGACTGTCGTCCTTTTTGTCAATGCGAATCCCATTCAAACGCTCATAGAGTTGACGGCCCATCTTTCCCATTTTTTCTTGTGACAGCACGTGGACGTAGGTGACACCAAACTTGCCGAGCAGCACCCGAATGGCCTGCCTCGTGGGCTTCCACCATAGTTCTTTTACCCTCGCCATTTTAGCGTTGTACGAATCACAGCCTGCATCCTTCAGGTCGTGGTCGATGTCCTCTTCCAACTGTGCCTCAATGGCTTGCCACGAACAGCCCTTTTTATATGTGTCGATACTGTTTTGGAAAACCTGAGCAAACCTCTCTTCGCTATAGTCTGCCATCGATGGTATGGCCAGCATCATCAGGCCGTTGAACGCCATGTTGGCATGTTGGTCGAAGTTGTCGCCCATACATGCAAACATATTCATCGAGTAGTTCAGTTGGAGCTCGTTAGCCAATGCAGTGGCTTTTGCCTTCTTGTCTACATCTAGGCAAAACGCTTTCAGCCATTCCACATGTTCTTTGAAGCCTTCAACAGTCTCACGTCTCACTTCTACAAAGCACGACGCATCGTCTTTCGTCTCGTCAACAAGCATCTCGTTCGACGAACAGATGAAAATACGCCCGGTGCGCATCTGTTCATTCAGCATCCTGAGCAATTTCAGAAACAATTCTGTTCTTTCGTCCAGGAGCAGGCGACCGCGCATATCGTCGGTCTCATGAATAAAGGAAAGCATCTGTAAAAAGAGGCACTCCAGAAAGACAGTGGAGCACAGTTCGTAACGGCGGCACTTAGGCTGGCCGGCATACCACATAAAGAAACCGAAACACCTTGATACAATCTCCTCAAGGCCATCGCATTTCTCTTCAAAACTACAGTTGACGTTCTGCTGCTTCGGAAGTTTCATTGGTGGACAATCCATGCCCATAGTTGGGCGAATCTCATTCTCTTTCATAACATAAAGGGGTTTGAGGTTAAACAAATAGAAAATAAGTCACTCTGCCCCTTTTATTCTGAGATTCCTTGTCACATACGCAGACTAATAATTGTATTAAATGTGCGTCGGTATATCACGTATCATGTGCACCGGAGGGCATATCTCCATTATCCTGTAAACATGTTGCAAATATAGCCATTTTTTCCTTGACTACCAAACTTTTCACACCAATTAGGGTAATGACGACACTCTTTCTTGATTTATGTCATTTCAACTACCCCGTTTGGGGGCATTAAAGCTGTCGGTTGCCTGCAAACGTAAAAAATGCCACCCAACTGGAAAAAAATAAAAATCCAGTTGGAAAAAAAGTTTTTTCCAGTTGGAAACCTAAAATCAGGAAATCTAAAATCAGGTTATCTCGGATATAGAGATAAAAAACTATTACCAACCAAATGTTTCTACTCTTTTTATGCATATTTGACCGACAAAAGGATAAATTT
>DFDY01000130.1:485-13531 GCA_002368955.1 Bacteroidales bacterium UBA3816 | reverse complement strand
AAGCCTCCTGGCCATAGTGCAGGCAAGAGGCACCCATGTGGATAGGAATGGTGTCTTCGGAGCATACTTCTATTTCGCCCCATTTTCCGTTGCGATAGTAGCAGCGGACATTATAGTCGGTCTTAACGTAACCAAAGGGAAGGTTTTGCCAATCAATATTCATATTGTGTAATATTTTTAGTGTTAAAAAAAAGTGGTCCCACTTGGGCTCGAACCAAGGACCCACTGATTATGAGTCAGTTGCTCTAACCGACTGAGCTATGGGACCAGATTTCCTCTTTTTGAAATCGTTTGCAAAGGTACGTTTTTTTTTTCAATCAACAAAAAAAACTTTTTATCTGTTCTTACCAGAAATACACTTAGCAATTGAGAATGACTTCATTCGCTTGTCAAATTATATTTAAAAACATGTGAATAAACTTTCTCAAATCCTTGTTCCGTTTTGTCAAAATGAACTCATTCGGGATAATATTCTGCAAAAGAATGGTCGTCATAGAGCACTATCATCTTCACAATTTTCTTTTTCACGAGATTAGGCTCTACCGATGCGCTACCCAAATTGATTTCATTTGGACGATTCTCGACAAGTTCAACCGAAGGGGGATTATGCTGGGCAGCATTAGCTGACACTGCCACTGATGGATGGTCCGAAGTAGGTTGATTGGGCGAGGGAGCGTAATTGGAAGCAGGAATCTCACGAGTGACATTTATCTCTGAGCCAGTAGGCAGCGTTGGTGCTGTTGTCGGCGGTAAAGGATTCGAGGGGGCAGTTTTTTTCGCAACAGGAGTAGCAGGTTGTGTGAAAAGGTCAAACTCCTGTGCTTGTTCGGTAACCGGTGCAACTGTGGCTTGTTTGGGTTCTTTGGTCTGAACTGGTTCTCGTTGAGCAGACTGAGATGAAAGACCATCATACATTTCACCATTACCAAACATCAGCCAGTTGATATTCACCTCTGGCCACCGTTTGATGACTTTCATTACAAAATCCAAACTAGGATTATTTCGCCCCGACAAGATGTGAGACATACCACTCGGCTGTATGCCAATCTCCTCAGCAAACTGCCGCGCCGTGATGTTCTTTGCTTTCAACAATAGATTTATTCGTTCAATCATTATATAATATGTATATATTATTATTTATACAAACCAAACTGTAAATGACTAGATAACATATGTATATTTACATTTGTACACCGATTAATTTCCGATGCAAAGATACATAAAAATACTGAATTACCGTAAAATTATTTTTGTAATATTACATATGTAAATATAACCCATACTTAAAGTATCTAATTATATTATTTTGTTAATAGACTATTATATTGCAGTTTATATATTCAACTAGTATCTATGTGCATTTTTCGCCTAATTAAATGCCAAGTAGTTAATTAATACATGAGGTAATAATTATTATTAACTGATTATTAGTTATTAATGGTATTATTATTATCTATTTGTTAAGACTTTTGGCTATTTTACAGATTTCACTGATTATATTTGTATACATTTCACATAATTAATCAATACTTTACATATGTATTCTTCAGCTCCTTCTCTTGTATTTACATATGTATACACATAACAAGTGTACTGACGTGACTCTGTAATGGGGATAACTGAAATTAGATTGTATTTGACTAATTCTTCCCCTGGTGGTTTTCTATAACAATATTACTGTGTAGCCCTTCCGTGGGAAAAGACCTACCCTATCGCCTGTTCGTGGTTTCCGCCAACATAATACCTTTTCCATAGACTAGAGAAACACATTAGATGAAACGATGAAGTCCAAAAGACCCTGACGCACTTGAATGATAATAGGCGAATATTTAACAACAACCACTCCAAGATAGTCGGTACCACTATTGCCAGCCACTCTATACCCGCTACTATTGTGGGTCAGAAACGAGTCGGTAACGAGTCGGTATTGGTCATGGTTTGGGATTGAGGCAGAGTTATGGTGTATATTATCTGACTTCAACAGTAAGAACTCGAGTGGCATCTTCTCGGATCAAGAGTGGGTCAATTTGATATATGGATGGATAATACTAGACTTTATGCATCATGATAAAGAATTTGGATAACAATTATTTGCATAATAGCACCTCAACTAAAAGACTATATGACTAGTGGAGTATGATTGGGACCTGTCGCCAACCTCCCATAGCACAATCTGAACATTATCTACAGATACTACTTCCTGCTCTTGGAGAGGTTCATTCACCCTGATGGATGGATTGCATGAGGCTTTCTTCTGAAGGGAATTCTTTTGAATATTTCCGCCCTCTTCCCTACCCGACTTGCTATAAGCGATTCTGAATGTTAAACCCAATCATGGAAAAAACAGCTATTTCACTCAATCTATTCTCATCCTCGCTGCTATTGGTTTATTTCTTTTGACCGAATAGGCATAAATACTCCCCCAGATGACGTGATGCGCCGAACGTATATTTCTCATTACTATTCAATTAAATTATTTTTGGTGTCAATTTGTTATATATACATTTTTTTTTGTATATTTGTAATTTGAATTTAAACACATTATTAACCCAATGAACTAAATATCATAATAATAAATGGCAGATAAAAAACCAAAAAGTTGGTGGGACAGTGATAATCGCTGGGCCTATTTAAAAGTAGGCCTCATTTATTTCACCTTACCCAGTAAAGTATATGAGATTGCACACAAGCGCTCCTCGGCAAACACCCACGAACGTCTGATTCGGGGTAGGCTTTTAGAGATGGGAGTGTTGCGCAATCAGGCAACCCCTTCCGAGCATGATAAAATCGACCTTGAGAAAGGGCACATTTGATTGAAAATACTGATAATACTATTAATATTAAATACATCACATCATGAAGAAATCTATTGTTGCAGTCTGTATTGTTATGATTTTTGCAATGGTTGCTGCTTCTTGCACACACCACACTTGCCCCGCTTATCGTGGTTCTGTGGCCGAAGCCGTTGTTGAATAATTATTCATAGACTGCTGTAAAAAAGAAAGAGTCCGTTCCTCACGAGGAACGGACTCTTCTTTTATCTGAAGGTTTACTTTTACTTCTCAAGCATAGACTCAAGCTGGTCAATGCGTTGCTTTATTTTCAAGATCTGACTTTCAACGAAGTCCTCACTATATTTAGCATCGCAGAATCCATTACCCCGAGCCACATAGGCATCGTCGTCAGCCATGTCTACTTCCAGATCTTGGTAATTGAGCAGCAGTCGCTGCTGCTGCTCAAGTTCCACTTGAATCTCTTCTTGAGTCATAATCATTAATTACCTCTTAAAGACCAATTTTCTCGTTGACGATCTTGATAATCTCAGCCTCTTCCTTGATGGCGCGGGCTTCGAGGTCGGCAGCCTTGGCAAGGATGTCGTTCTTGAAAGCTTCGTCTTTCAACGAGCTGGCGTTTATCTTGACGTTGAGGTGTGCGCCCATTACGGCACTGCGGGCTGCCAGAGCTCCGACACCGCCGTCAGTGACACTGGCAGGGTTGCCCCATTCCACCATGGCGCGGCAGACCTCGAAGGCCTCAAAACTCTTCTGCATGGTGTGGAAGGGAACCTCGGTGGCAAACTTGGTGGCCTCCTGGATGGCAGCGGTGCGAGCAGCTTTGTCCTCGTCGGTCTTCTTGGGAAGACCAAAGGCATTCATAATCTTGTTGAAAGCATTGGTATCTTCATCCACCAGGTGAAGCAGTTCGGTCTTCAAGGCCTGGCCTTTTTCTGCCACTTGGCTGAATTTCTCCCACTCGTCATCATATGCAGCCTTACCACCGGTGAGGTTGGCCACCATGGTGCCAAGAGAGGCAGCCAAAGCACCCATATAGGCACTGACGCTTCCACCACCAGGGGCAGGGCTCTCGCTGGCAGTCTCGTCGCAGAAGCCGGTGCAGGTGAGGTCGACCAGTTTCTTCTGTGAGTTATCCTCAATCAGGAACTCGATCACCTTCTCCTTAGGATTGAAAGGCTTCAAGTCGTCGAGGCCCATGCTCTTGATGGCCACCTTCATAATCTCCTCTTCGCTCACACCGAGGCTGCGCTGCTGTTTGGCCAGATAGTACTTGCCTGCATCAATCAGGACACTCTTGGGGATGAGACCCACAATCTCGCAGCCGGTCACACGCAAACCGCGGTTTTGAGCACAACGGCAGACCTCGTCAAAGCATTTGTGCACAGGGGCCACCTTGATGGAAGTGATGTTCATGGAAACCTGGGCGATGCCGTAGTCCTCGATATACCAGCCGATAGCTTTGGTACCTTTAAGGGTGCCGGGAATCATGATGGTCTTGCCGTTCTCGTCCTTGATGGGTTTGCCGCTGGGCTTGCCGCCTTCGCGTTTGGGACGACCTTTTTCGCGCACGTCGAAAGCGATGGCGTTGGCGCGACGGGTGCTGGTGGAGTTGAGGTTATAGTTGATGGCCACAAGGAAATCGCGGGCGCCCACCTGGGTGGCACCCGTCATGGCCACATGCTGGTTCCACTCGTTGGGACCGAAGTCGGGCTTCCACTGCTCGGTGCCCAGACGGGTGCTGAGGCTCTCGTACTCGCCCGTGCGGCAGTAGGCCAAATTGCGGCGTTCCGGAAGGAGGGCAGCGTTCTCGTAGGCATAGATGGGGATGTTCAATTCATCGCCGATACGCTTGCCCAGCTTGTGAGCATACTCCACCACCTCTTCCATGGTGATGTTGGCCACAGGGACCAGCGGGCACACGTCGGTAGCTCCCTGACGGGGATGGGCACCATGATGGTTGCGCATGTCGATGAGTTCGGCAGCCTTTTTCACCACGCGGAAAGCAGCCTCGCAGCAAGGTTCGGGCTCGCCAACGAAAGTGATGACCGTACGGTTAGTAGTTGCACCGGGGTCAACGTCGAGCAGTTTTACACCTTCAACCTTCTCAATCTCGGCGGTCACCTGATTGATGATATTCATGTCGCGGCCTTCGCTGATATTGGGCACGCATTCGATAAGTTGTTTCATAAATGTATATATTTATATTTTACTAATTACTATCTGTCAAATCCTTGCGCAGATATTGGACGCACAAAGTACCTTGCAAAAATACAAAAGTTGTGCGAAATAACCAAAAAAAGTTTTACCCAGAAAAGACATTTAGCCCAAATCGGTCGTTAGGATTTGTGTCAGATTAGTATTTGTTTCGAGCAGATTGGCAGCATCTCTGTCGCAGGCGTAGCCCGCTACGTCAAGACAGAGATGTGGCCAAGATACCGAAAGAAATACTGATATGGCATAAATAGAGCTTGAAATGAGGACATCATGAACACATGTCGGTCTAATGACCGATTTGGGTTTAATCTAATTGGCTCTAGTTTGATAAAAGACTGATTTTTAGCAGCCTCGAAGAGGCTGAATCTCAATAACCCCATACTAAGCGACCAACGGGAGCGCAGTGTGGGGATAGCGAAACCCCTACTACTCAGCGTGTCGAAGACACGCCACATTGAGAAATACGAGCAAGAATCAGTCATACTTTGTACTAGAGCGATCAAATTCCAAATATTTTGCGTATCTTTGCACAATGAAATATATCGGAATAAGATATGCCACGGCAGCCCGATTGGCCTTGCCCATTGCCGAGCCAGACCTCACGTCTGTCAGCGACATCACGTGCCGCACAATCGTCTGCCCACAAAGCACCAGTCGTTTAGTCAACGTCATGGGAAAAGAGAATGGAACCATCGGCCAAGGCGAAGACTGCCTCCGTCTCTCAGTCTATACCCCGGCAGCTGACGGCAAAAAAAGGCCCGTGTTGGTCTTCATCCATGGCGGAGCCTATCTCACTGGGAGTGCCATGCACCCCTACTACGATGCCAGCCATTTGGCCGATGAACATGACATCGTAGTAGTATGCATCTCCTACCGACTCGGAGCCTTCGGCCTTCTGTATCTCCCCGACCGGCAGGCAACAAACCTGGCCATGGAAGACCAGCTGTGCGCCCTCCGCTGGATACGTCGAAACATACATCATTTTGGTGGCGATGCCCGCAGACTAACTCTCATGGGGCAGTCTGCAGGCGGCCATTCCATCCTCTACCATATTGCCACTCAAACAGAATCCCTCTTCACCCAAGCCATCATTTGCAGCTCGCCCTACCTCTCCTTGAGCAAAAGAGCCATGCGTTCCCGCACTCGCGAATTCCTCCAAATCCTAAAAGAAGACCCACTTAGTGCCTCCCTGGAAAACATCCTCCAGGCCCAGAGTCAGATGCTCCGCAACCATCAACGAATGATGCCCTTTGCGCCCGTCGCCCCCCACATGGCCAACCCCAAACACCTCATGCCTGGTTTGAAGTCCCTGATACTCACCTGCCAGCAGGACGATGCCTCCCCCTTCGTATCCCACAGGCTACAACCGTTGGCCACCCGCCTTGTCTTTCACGACCCCATGATTCGCTATGCCAAAAGAATGGCCAAGGCAGGCATAGATGTCGAAACCGAGGTATTCACTTGGCGCCACGGCGAGACAGCCTTAGGCGCCTGCCACTGCATGGAACTGCCCCTGCTCTTCGGCAACTGGGCGACATGGAAAGACGCCCCCTATCTGAGGGGCGTCTCACAAGAGGAATATATCCGAAGGGCAACAGCAATGTGGCAGTGGGTTGCCCACTATGTGAAGAAACTATAGCAGCACCACGGCCACAGCTGCCACCACATAACAGGCGTTGAGCAGCCCAAACCGGAAGAGACACAGGTTGTATTGTGGTCCCTTGGCACGGAGCAGCATCACATACAGAAACACCGACAGCACGAAGGGCAGCACCATCAGCCAGCGAAAAGCATAGCCCTTCAAGCCCAACAGCGAGAACAGCAGTGCCCCCGCCAGCATTGCCCCCACCCCTATGAGGGCGGCACCCCTGCCGAAACGGACGGGGAAGGTGCGCTTGCCCACGGCACGGTCGTCCTCAATGTCACGTATGTTGTTGGTGGCCAGTACGCATACCGCAATGCAACCGCAGGTGCATCCCAGCAGCAACGCCTCCCATGAGAAAGTGCCAATCTGCAGCCATGCCGTACCCACCGTTGCCACCGGCCCGTAGAACAGAAAACAGACGATGTCTGCAATGCCCAGATAGGAGAGCGAGTGGGGCGTGGCTGTATAAATCCAGGCAAAGAAAATGGAGAGGACCCCGATGACCAGAATCACCCATCCGCCTGCCAGCACCAGATAGAGTCCTTCTGCCACACATAGCCCCAACATGATGAGGCAAGCCTTCCGCATTTGTCCTTCACTTACCAGCCCCTCGGCCAGTGCACGCGCAGGCCCCACCCTACCCGCTTTGTCCGAGCCTCGGCGGAAGTCATAGTAGTCATTAATCAAATTAGACAGGACCTGCAGTGAAACACCGCACAACAATGTCACAACTGCCACCGCACACCGTTGCACCCCACTGATGGCCACAAAACCCATCAGCACCGGACAAACCGAGGCAAAAAGCGTGCGCGGCCGGCAGATACCAAACCAAAGTCTTATTTTTTGCATGCCATGTAAAGAGATGAAATTCCAAACGTTTGCTGTACAAAGCACCCCTCGGCAAAGCCCACGCTTTCCAAGTGTGCCAAGAAAGCATCGCCCTTGTCGAAACGCTTGATGCTGTTCATAAAATACACAAAAGACTCGCCCTGATGGGTCAGCCGTTTACCAATGCGAGGCATCACCTTCGTGAGGTAGAAGTCGTAGAGGAGTCTAATCGCCCCCTGAGTCGGATAGGTGAACTCCAGTATGCGCAGTTCCCCGCCCGGGCGCAGCACTCGGTGCATCTCTGCCAGCGACTGGTTCAGCCGTTCAAAATTGCGCACACCATAGCCGCAGGTGACCGCATCGAAGCTGTTGTCGGCAAAGGGCAGCTGCGCACAGTCGGCATGCAGCAACTCCACCTTTCCGTCAAGGTTCAACCGATTGATTTTGGCCTTAGCCACCTCCATCATGCCATCCGAAATGTCGATACCCACCACCTTTTCGGCCTTGCCCTGACGCAGCACTTCGATGGCCAGGTCGCCCGTGCCTACAGCCACATCCAGCAGCATTTCACCCCCCGACAGGCTCTTCACTGCCTGTCTTCGCCACTGCCGGTCAATGCCCATCGAGGCCAAGTGATTGAAACGGTCATAGCGGTTCGAAATGCCGTCAAAAAGTCTTTCTATATGTTCCATGGAATATCTTTAATAAGGAACAGTGTACAATGGGCTGAGGAGCATCCATTATACACTGTTCATTTTTTTCACGTCTCACAATTCACTACCAGAGCACCACGCGGTCGGCGGGAGCAATCCACATGCCGTTGCCCTCTTTCACGCCCCAAGCCTCAACAAACTCGGTGACGTGTGGCAGAGTGACATTCACGCGGTTCTTGGCCAGCGAGTGCACATCCATTTGGGTGAGCTGCAGGACAGCCTCGGGACGGATGTTGCTGGCCCATACGCCTGCATAGGCAAGGAAGAAACGCTGAGCGGCGCTGAAACCGTCCATCTTCTCGTCCTTCACCTGACCCTTCTTGATGGCGTTTTGCATGGCCAGATAGCTGATGTGCAGACCGCCGTTGTCGGCGATGTTCTCACCCAGACAGAGCTCGCCGTTGGCGTAGACGGTGTCGGGATCGGTGGCCACCACCACCTTGTTGAAGCAGTCGACCAACACCTGGGCGTGGTCCTTGAAGTTCTGAGCGTCCTGCTCGGTCCACCAGTCGTTGAGGTTGCCCTCCTTGTCGTACTGGCGGCCCTGGTCGTCGAAGCCGTGGGTCATCTCGTGGCCGATAACCACACCAATGGCACCGTAGTTGACGGCATCGTCAGCCTCCATGTTGAAGAATGGCTTCTGCAGGATGGCGGCGGGGAAACAAATCTCGTTGGTGGTGGGATTGTAGTAGGCGTTGACCGTCTGAGGAGTCATGCCCCACTCGGTCTTGTCCACGGGCTTGTCAATCTTGCTAATCATATAGTCCACGTCAAACTCATTGCTGCGGATGATGTTGGCAAAATAGCTGTCCTTCTCAATCTTCAGACCGCTATAGTCACGCCACTTGTCGGGATAGCCGACCTTAACCAATATGCTGCTGAGCTTGTCGAGGGCCTTCTCCTTGGTGGCCTGGTCCATCCACTCGGCATCCTTGATGCGCATACCGAAGGCTTCCTTCAGGTTGTCCACGAGGGTGAGCATGCGCTCTTTGGCCTCGGGCGGGAAGTACTTGGCCACATAGAGCTCGCCGAGGGCTTCGCCCATAGCTCCGTCCACCGCACCGGTGACACGTTTCCAGCGGGGACGCAACTGCTCGGTGCCACTCATCTGGCGACCGTAGAACTCGAAGTTGGCATTGACGAAATCGTCGCTCAGGTAGGCAGCGGCAGAGTTGATCACGTTCCAAGCATAATAGGCCTTGATGGCAGCCTCGTTCTCAGTAGCCAGCACCTTGGCCACCTCCTGGATGTACTCGGGCTGGCACATGTTGAAGCTGGTGAGTTTGGGCAGACCCATCTCGGCAAAGTATTGTTTGAAGTTGACAGCCTTCGCCAAGGTCTCGGCCTCGTCGAGGGTCTTCTTGTTGTAGGTCTTGAAGGGGTCGCGGTTGGTCACCTTGTCATACTGGGCCTTGGCCAGACGGGTCTCTAGGGCCATAACCATCTTGGCCAGTTTGTCGGCAGACATGCCAGAAATCTTGTCATATCCTGACAAGGCAAACTCCTGGGTCATCAGCTTGACATAGCCTTCGCGCAGAGAGGCAGAGCGGGTATCCTTACCCAGATAGTAGTCGCGGTCGCCCATGCCGATACCGGTCTGGTAGATCCATGCGATGCACTGTTTGGCATCCTGTGCGTCGGCCTCGTTGAAGAGGGCGAAGAAGGGGAAGATACCAATGTTGTGCAGGCGGGTCATCTCCTGCTGCAGGGCCTCACGGCCACTGAGAGCGGCAATCTCTTCCATGTAGGGCTTGATGGGTTCGGCACCTTGCTGCTGGAGGGTCACGGAGTCCATGCCAATGTTGTAGAGCGTGGCAATCTTGTCGGCAAGGCTGCCAGCCTCGTTCTTCGAGGCTGAAAGAGAGTCAATAAGGGTGCGGAGCTGCTCCTGATTGGTCTCGGCAAGAGCGTCGAAAGAGCCATAACGGCTGTGCTCTGCATCCAACGGGTGAGCTTTCAGCCAACCACCGCAGGCATACTGGTAGAAGTTGTCCACGGGGTTAGCAGTCGTGTCCAGATTGTTCAGGTCGACACCCGAGGTGAGCTCGGTACCGGCCTTGTTGCATGAAGTTGCGGCAAAAAGAGAAAGTGCCATAACTGCTAATAATGTTTTTTTCATTTGTTGATATTATTGATATTTATTCTTTTATTATTCTTATTCTTTATCCAAACCACGTACTTACTGCTACAAATCCTCCCCAAAAGTAGGCATACCTTCACCTACAACACTGGGTCCAAACACCTCTAACTGTGAATCGCAAAGCCTACTAACTCATCTACTATTATTTTGCAAAAATACACATTTTTTCTGAAACCGCGACAAAAAAACACGCCCCATTGCCCCTAATGCTCATCATGTCACTGCATAACAGTTAATAGTCAATAGCTATCGCGGTCCCACAACTAACTACTTACACCATGTGGGCAATAAATGAGGAAAAGCCACGTTATCTAATTTGAAATTTAAACCTTTACACTATGAAGAAAACATTTTATCTGCTCTCTGCGGTGCTGTGCGCTGTGGGGATGATGGCCGGATGCAAGGGCGGAGCGGCAAACGAAGACCCGACCGACACAACAGCAGTCTGCCAAAGGGATAACACCGACACGCTGGGTGTCGACGAATGGGATCGGCTGGCGGAAAAGATACGTGGGGGCAACACGCTCCTTCCGGAAGAATGGTCTTTCCTCTTCCAGAACATCGACAAGGCTGACGGCGGATACTCCGAAGATATGGGCTACAGCCTATACAAAAGCATACGGCGAACTGGGTTTTTAAAGAATATGGAACTGGAAGGCCTCGACAAACTTTCCCCCGAAAGACGTGAACAGGTGCTTGCGTCGATGATTGAAATGATGTCGATAGACATTATGGCGGATGAGCACACCTACACTTGGGCCGAGTTTTCCGATGACTTTTACGTTTTCAGAGGCTCCCGGGCAGCCGAGAAAGCATTTGAAAGAATAAACAAAGAGAAGGAAGAAGAGTCTAACCAATAAAACAAAAACACTATGTCCCACAACATCAACCGCCGTCCCAACTACCCGACAAAGGGCAGTAATAAAAATCTGCAGGCCAAAGCCAAACGTAAGAAGATTGGACGCGGCATCCTGCGCTGGTCCCCTGTATGGATTTCAGCGCTGGTTGTGTTGGTGGCTATAGTTCAGGCACGAATACAATTCCATAGGATTGAGCAGGACTCAGTCAAGACTACTGCACGCGTTGAGAAAACATATACTGTTAGCGGTGGCCGCAAGTGTGATTACTATGTGTCGTATTATTTCTACGTTGACGACAGCTTGTATCACGGCAAAACACAATTGAAGAAGTCGGTCTGGGAGAAGTTCGCCCCTCACTACCCAATAGAGATTGCCTACGAGAAAGGCAACCCGTCCAACAGCAGCTGGGCAGGCTATCACAAGGATTGAAACAAGTAAATATGCACATAGCAGTCTTCTGCGACTCGTCGCTGCCGCACAACAAGGAAATCGTCGAGGCCGCCGCGTCTCAACAAAACCACGCCGAGAAATTGATGCATAACATATAATATAAAAGGTATATGAAAAAAGCACATCCGAGGAAGAAATCGACCAAAAGGTATATGAAAAAAGCACCTCCGAAGAAGAAATCGACCAAGAAGAAAAGCAATATAAAGACAGTTATCTTGATACTCGCCGTGCTGTGTGGCATCGTCGTTTCGATAGCCAAATGCGAGAGGGGGTTATTCGACCACGACAATGCTATGACTGTCAAGGCCGTCATCACCGACGTGAGGCCATTCTACGGCGGAGGATACGGGTCTAATTACAAAGCTGTCTATGAATACTCTGTGAACGGAGGCACCTACAATAGTTCGGACCAGATTTGCTATGACACCTACAAGAGACTGAACATTGGCGACACCGTATCGGTCTTGGTAAACAATAACGATTACAACCAAACGGAGCTGTTGCTTGAGCAAGACAAAATACTTAAATTTCATATAGATTTTTAATTCGCTTAATATTTCACCAATAAATATAATGTATATTGAACTATCCGCACAGATTCCCGACGTCACCGTCGGCCGCGCGGCCAACGCGCCCCATTACGAGTATATGACCACCTTCGGCAAGCGCACCGCCGAGCTGCCCGTCGACCACGAGCTCTGGCGCCGTGCCAGTGTTTAACACGAATTGCCACGAATTATCCATTAATTATTTAAGGTATGAATATCATAAGGCATGAATATCATAAGGCATAAGGAAATAATCTATTATATTATCGGTGCAGCAATGGAAGTCCACCGTGTGCTTGGAGGCGGACTTCTGGAGCCCATATACAACGAGGCTCTTTATCTAGAACTTCTAGAAAGAGGAATCAACTGCGAGCGATAGAAACAAATCCCCTGCTTCTACAAAAGCCACCAATTGGAAAAAGACTATCAGATGGATTTAGTAGTGGAAGACGTGATTGTGGAGCTAAAGTCGGTAAGCGAATTGATACCAGCACACCGTGAGCAGTTATTCAATTATCTGCGTCTGACGCGAATGCCAATGGGGTTGCTGATAAACTTTGGCCAGCCAAGCTTGCAAGGAGAACGATATGCGTATTTCAAGGATGACAATGAATGTGTACTTGTCGACCGAGATATGAATCTGGTGTACTAATAATTAATGGATAATTATATGGCAATTCGTGTTAAAAGAAACCGACCGACGCAGAGCCGGCCGAGGCGTGAAAACGCACCGCGCATATATGCGGGGTCACGAATCGGCCCAGCAAGTGCACCCCGCATATATGCGAGGCCGGTTTTCGGCCGGAAAGTCCACCCCACATATATACGCGGCGAAACTGACTGAATGAAACAA
>DFDY01000130.1:0-431 GCA_002368955.1 Bacteroidales bacterium UBA3816 | reverse complement strand
AATGAAGTAAAACAATAAACACATTCAGACAATGAAGAAGATAATGTTCCTATGCGCGGCGATGGTGTCCCTTGCCGCCATGACTGGCTGCAGGAGCGAGTCCCCCACCGACGGGGTAATGGTCATTTATCCAAAAAGCGAGCAAAGGACAGACACAATAGCCATCGACTCGACATATCTCCTATGGTGTGCGAGTGTATCGCTCAAAGGGCATACGCAAGACTCTCTTTTTCTATCGTTTGGGGAAGGCCGTTTCTGGAAGGTTGGGTTAATCGGTGATATTGATACAACCTATCAAAACGACTGGTATGATGAATTGCCTCTCACATATCATACCAAAACAACAAACGATGGGGACAGTGTGATTATTAAATACAGTTTTGGAGTATTATAGAACATAAACATCTCAGTCTTCTGCGGGGCGTCGCTCC
>DFDY01000073.1 GCA_002368955.1 Bacteroidales bacterium UBA3816 | reverse complement strand
CCGCCGGCAGCGTCTCGTCGCCAAGGCCGTACATCTGCTTCAGCAGCAGGCATCCCACCATAAGGCGTATCGGCTTGGCCGGACGCCCGTTCTTCGAGTACAGCGGTGCGAACTCGCGCTCGAAGTACTCCCAGTCGATGTTGTCGGCCAAAAGGGCCAGTTCGTTACCGCGGTCAATGAAGTCGGTGAGCATCGGGCGGAAGAGTTCCGGGGTCGTGCGGTTTGGTGATTTCCCTATCATGATTTCTGTGCGTTTTTCTGCAAGGTTTTGGGTGGATTATTCAAATTTTCTTGCATTTTTAACGACGAAATTATGATTTTATTATAATGAATGCTAAGTATTTAATGTATTTTCAAGGATGAACTAATTAACCCGATTTATTAACCCTAAATTCAAAACAAAATGTCAGGTTACATTTTCAAGTACCAGTTGGCGATGGCCTACTTCCCCGAGGTTAAGCCCGAAACGGCCAGCAAACTCCTCTCCAAGGAGATTACCCGCAATGCGTCCTTGATGGCGGCTCTCCAAGCCACAGGCTACGACCACCGCACACCGCTTCTCTCCGAAGCAGCAGCAGATTCTGATTCAATTTCTCGGTGAGCCGTAACCACCGACATCGCAGTCGTGAGGTTGTACCCAGCCCCACGGCTGCAACTTTCAGCAAAGGATTGTTGGCAACCTCTTCACCGCCTTGGCCTTGGTCTTGTACAGCAGGTCAGCACAAACAATAATAAAAAGCGGGACGCCTATGGTTTAGAAGCCAACGTATTGTTGTAGGAGGTAGTATTCTCTCACTTCACTGGGAGAACCCTTCCCATTTAATACAGCCAACATCAACTCGTATAGTTTCAAATGTTCCTTGATAAACAATGTCCTTGGATTTACTTTGTCTAACACGCTCCTTGCATAATTGTACTTATCGATATGTTCCAGCATGATTATTGTGAGGGCAATCTGCATTTCCGGCATGTCGTATTTACTGGTACTGGCATTGTTGTATGTAAGCACCTGTTCAAAATGAAACAATTCCGCATCATATTCTCCGATAGAACGATAGTATTTCCCCAAACAAGAATGACCCGCCATGGTGACGAGATGTTCTTCTGGAAATAACTTAATCATCTTCTCCATCAAAACTGCCCCTTTTTTTCGCAGAGGCTCCTCACCATCAAGCATCAACTCATATGCCTCTTTTTTTATATACTGCGCTTTTTGGTAGTTTCCGTGTATGCGATTGACTTTCCGTTCCAACTTGAGTAATTCATCTTCAGACCAAAGCGCAACTTCAAATAATCGTTTATCTTCATTCATAGCCCGAGTGTTCTTATTTCGTGCGGAATTAATTGTTTGGGTGGCCTAAAGAATCGTATGTCCCATATGGCGGCCACATTTTGATGTTCCGCATCTCCGGGGTGGGCGGGAATGAAGGAAATTCGCGTGCTGGCAGATTTGTGTAAAGAGAAATGTATTCATTGAGGCTGATGTCATACCGCTGTATAATATTATATGCGTCCCTCACGGCCTCCCATCCTAATAACGACAATGTGTCTGTAGAGAAAACGAAGATGGATACAGTGTCTGAATTCAAATTCCCAAATCGTGAGGGGATATCGACTTCTGTTTGACTGTAAATACAGAAAAAGCCTGGCCGTATGTCACGCATTTTCGATAGAGGAAATTGGTACGGAAGAGTTGTGTCTGGATATACTATAGGGTCATAGAAGTTAATTGGTGGTATGAGCTCCGAATACACAGTGATTGGATAATTTGCATTGTTTTTAAATGCCATTTCTGTTACTTCTCGTCCAAACCAGCCCTTGCCACATCCTTGTAAAAGCAAACATAGGAGAGTGGCAAAAATGCAAAATCGGATTTTAATGTATTGCATAAGTTTATGGTGTTTTATAAATAGCTATATTATTCATCGGTAATCATAAAAAGGATAACCATTGTACTCATTCCACTCGTATCCATAATATTTTGCAAAATACCAGGATGCGATGCGATTTGCCCATGTTTCGGTATAGAAATAGTCATGGGTTGACGCTTGGTAGGAGTCTCTACCTATATGGGCACTATTACTACAACTTATTAAACTCGGCAACCCTATGGCAAAAAGATATGCAAAACCTGTCAACTGGCTCTGAATAGTATGACCGTATTCATGCAGATACATTTGATCTCCATACAGGCACCAATCTCTGAACGGCATGGTTATTTCTCCGTGTATTGACATATTGACATAGTTGCCTATAGTAAAACCCCGATGGTGGGAAGATTGTTCATTCGTGGCGAAGGTGGCGCCTCCCAAATAATCAACTCTACTTACATTCCCAGCAAGATTTCTGATTTGAGTGGTATTATATCCACCCCATGTTTGCAAGGCTTCCCATGTATACCGCGTAAATGCTTGGCTGAATCCGTGAGCCATATTCTCGTCAAAGTAGTATCTACCTAGAAAAATACGGGTGGCGTTAGCTGGATTTTGAAACATGCTTAAGCCAGTAGAAAGTACATCCGCGCCCTTTACTACCGAGAAAGCCTTGCCCCACGCAGAACCGCTTGTAAGCAGACTTACGCCACCCCACCATGATGCACCAATTATGGCGCCAGCCACAGCACCTTGCGTAAAATATCCAACACCTTGCCAGAAATTATTCACATCGCCCTGTGAGATATGAATTCCTAAATTTATTCCTCCGACGACCGTTGCTCCTATTAACATGGCAAGCCACAATGCGAACTCACCATCTTCATCTAAATACATCACCGGATTGTTTCCACAATAGGAATATCGGTTGAAACCTTGTGTGGAGAAGGGGCTCTGCACCTGTGGGTCAGGCGAGAAGAAGCGGCCAAGCACCGGATCGTAGAGGCGGGCGTTCATGTTGATGATGCCGAAGCGATCGTAGTGTTCATGCCCGGTGAAGCCACGACGGAAAACGAAGCCAGTGCCGTCCTGCGCCAAAGTCCAGTCGGAGGCACTCATGCGGTTCATTAAGAGCCTAATCACAACTTGGTTAATTGTAGGAAATTTTCTGTGAACCTAATATAGTATTCTCCGTCTGGACCTTCATATCGTTTACTGTCCCTAATTTGTGTCACGTATCGTATTGCCTCATTTTTTTTGTCGGAGAGATACAGTATTATTGGATAGTACTCATCCCGTGCTATCTTTGTTATAACTTCATTTGTTTCTTTTACATAATATTCAATCTTTCTTATGTCGCATCTGTCTTCATAATAATGGAATGCATATGTCTTTATCGCTTCAACCAATTCTGCAAACGTTTGTTCAACATAGGAGTTTTCTTCAAAATACCATTCCTTATAACTATTTTGGGGCATAATATATCCCATATTTTTTATGACAATAGGAATATAAATAGAAACATAGGGATTAACTTGACATTCTGTCAATTTAATGTATAATTCATTAACGCTATGGATGGCTACACCAACAGACACAGATAAAATAACTTTCCCCTTTTCATGGCTACGCCTTCCACCAACATGAATTATTAGGGAAGAGTCCTTATCTTTTGTGCAGTAATAAAAATATCCCTTTTTCTTGAAGCCTAAGATTTTCAGTTCTTGGTCAAGCTCCTTTTGCACTTTTTTTCTAAAAGGGTCATCCATATCAATATATTTTAATTATTATAAAAACATAATTAATTGTCGGTTGGCCGATTTGTGGCCAAACTCCTGCTGCATTTTGTCCTATAGGAATTATCGGTGCATGATCGAGCATCATTTGTGGATATACAATCTTCTGATTAGGCGTAAAATTTGCATATGGTCCATTTTTTACCTCAACCAAGGTTATCTCCATATTTGGACTTTGTGCTGCAATACCACGACGGAAAGCGAAGCCAGTGCCATCCTGCGCCAAAGTCCAGTCGGAAGCATTCATTCGGTTGCCCCATGGTTTCTTTAAACATAGCGTGGAGATTCCAACCACTACTTTTGTTTCCCATTTCTTAATAAGTCAAGAGCGTGTTTATCATTTTTTATAAAAGAACTGAGAGTTTCAATATATCCGGATTTTTGCGAAGGAGTAGTGATACTTATAGGCATACTAAGGGATTGAAAATGAATTACTATTCCGCATATTTTGTAGTATTGATATAGATTTACGCTATACGGAGGCATAGAATCTTCTGTACCGTAATCAGACCCAATGATTTGAAGTTCTAGCCATTTTATTTGTCCAATCCGTTTAAGGAAGGATAAAGAAGGATAGGCTCTCCGTCCATATGAGATTTTATCTGGTTGAAATTGCAAATCTAGCAGAAAGAAGAAGTTGTCAACCAATTTTGAAATTTCTTCTGAAGAATTGTAATACATGATAGCTGTTCATTTACCTTAATTCCGCAAACGCGGTGTTAATAAAATGAGCGACAGATTATTGAAAACTTTTCAGGCAATCTGTCGCCTGTTTCCATAATTTTGTGTACTTTTGTATTGCATTAACCAATACACAATTTTGGGTGCAAAGATACAAATAAAAAACGATTCAGTATACAATTTCGGCGGATTTTTTTCTGCATCGACCATTTCCGCAAATCTGGACTTACCAAAGTCATAGATAACACATTGGGTGTCAGGGGTGATTTGGCGAAATACAGCTATTCGGAAATTTTCGAGTCCATGATGACAATATACATGACCGGAGGGTCCAGGATAGAGAATGCGAAGAGACTTTCGGCCCAGTTCTCCGAAAAATCGCAGGGATACAGGCTGTGCAGCCCCGACACGATACTGAAAACGCTGTCGGACAAGACTGAGGAAGACACTTTAGTGGAGTCCGGAGAGGGAAACCGCTACAAATTCAGCATCAATGCCGGCCTCAGCGGGCTCCTCTTGGACGGGATGCAGGAATGCGGGCAGATAGATGAGGCAACTATTCACACCTTCGACTACGACAACCAGTTCATCCCCACCGAGAAGTACGATTCCAAGTACTCGTACAAGAAGGTCTTCGGGTACTTCCCCGGCATCGCCCAGGTGGACGGGCTTCCGTTCTACATCGAGGGGCGCGACGGCAACGCCAACGTCAAGCTCGGGCAGGCCGACACGCTGCGACGCGCCTTCGTGGGTACAAGCTCCTGCGGAGCGCGTAGAGGAGATTATCGTGCAAGGGGCGTGCGCTTCGGCAGGGCCCGGATGGATTGCGGCTCATACGCCAGACCAAATAACACCAGTTTTGAGCATGGAGAAATGTTAAAAAAAACATTTTTCTACTCTCTTTTTTTGCTTTTTACAAAAAAAGGTGGTATTTTTGCACGTTAAAATTAAAAAGTGAAGGTGTAACAATAAGGTGAAACAATGATAACAATTGAGAGCGCGTTTCTTCGAAACGCTAGTAACTTGACATCCAATAGCCCTACACTGCGTGCGGGGTTTCTCTGAGACGTTGCTTGGCCTCGGCAAAGTAAGCGAGCTTTCTTTGCGTTCAGCTTTGCAACGTTATTGAGAGTAAGGCGCTCCGAGCCTTTATCGTTCCAACTTATTTTTCACTAACACTAAATTAAAAAGGACCTAAGGGCAAGATTGTCTACCCGCGGTCCCTCATACATACAAGCGAGCAATAATAATATGGGCAAGTTGATTGACATGATACGGCAGGATGTGCGCTTCGGCGATTCGCTGAAAGCATGCATGAACTGCGGGGTGTGCACAGCCATTTGTCCGGCAGCCGAGTTCTACGACTATGACCCACGCCGCATCTGCGACACTGTGCAACGAGGCGACGAGGAGGAAATTGAGCGGCTGCTGAAAAGCGACACCATCTGGTATTGCGGACAATGCCTCTCGTGTAAGACCCGCTGTCCACGCGGCAATGTGGCTGGCGAGTTGATTTCGGTGCTGAGGACCGTATCGCAGAAGATGGGCTATTTCCGCAGCAGCGAAAAAGGCCTGCAGCAAATGTCTTTGATGAAAAGTCTGCAACAGAACATTCTGGATATAGGCTACTGCGTCTATCCCGACCGTGTAGACCCCGCCTACCACCCCGAGCAGGGACCTGTGTGGGAGTGGTTCCACGAACACATAGCCGACGTGGCCCCGCGGCTGGGAGCCAACTACCACGGCGAGGGGCCGGGAGCACTGCGCGACATTCCTAAGGAAGACTTAGACGAAGTGCGCCGCATCTTTGAGGTCACAGGCGGCATGGAACTAAAGGCCGCCGTACTACCGACAGAAGGAATTGAGAATTGAGAATTGAGAATTGAGATTTGAGAATTGAGATTTGAGAATTGAGAATTGAGATTTGAGAATTGAGATTTAAGATTTGAAAATTGAGAATTGAGATTTGAAAATTGAGAATTGAGAATTGAGAATTGAGAATTGAGATTTGATAATTGAGAATTGAGAGGGCGGGAGCCACTCAGAATTCAGCACTCAGAATTCAGAACTAAAGAACTAAGATGAACAAATTTGGATTCCAAATATCGACAACCCGTTCCATAGACCTGGACACTGCCGACCTGACGGCCTCGGAAAGGCTTCTGGAAGCCGAACCATCCCTGAAGGCATGCATCGGCTGTGGAGGATGCACGGCCACCTGCACGGCGGCAGATTTTGTCGACTTCAACATCCGGCTGATGCACACCGCCTTTGTGCGAGGACAACAGGAGGGGTTGCGCAGTCAGCTGGGCCGCTGTATGCTTTGTGGCAAATGCCTGCTGGTGTGCCCACGGGGCGTACATACCCGTTCTGTCATCATGGCCATGCGAAAAGAACTAACCCCTGAAGAAAAGTAACCATGTTCTCTCTATTTGTCATACCATTCTGTTTAGGCGTATTGGCGCTTTTGGTCATCTCGATACTGAAATACCGGCGTTGGATAAGCCAGTTCGACAAGCTGCAGCAGATGTTGGTACGCAAGGGGCTGCTGTCTTGGAAATTCCTGGGTGCCGCTTGGGAGGCTTTCCGCGAAGGGCTGCTCCACTGGCGCATCACCAAACACCATTTTCTGCTAGGCTATATGCACCGGAGCCTGGCCTTTGGCTGGTTCCTCCTCATCGTGGTGGGAGCCGTGCAGGCCTCTCTGGCCTACCCGAACGGTCATCTGCCCTATGTGGCCATTTTCTTCAACTTTTTTGAGCCTCGCAGCGAATCCATCGTGCACTTCTCCCAGGCCCAATTCTATGCCAACCTGATGGACGCCTTGCTGCTTTATGTCCTCAGCGGGCTGCTGCTGGCCATGTTCAAAAAAGTGTGGTCGCGCCCCATGGGCATGCGCCGAACCACAAAGCATAACCTTACCGACCGCGTGGCCAAGGCCGCCCTGTGGTGCATCTTCCCCCTGCGGCTGATGGCCGAGGCGCACACGGCTGCCATATATGGTGGCGGAGGCTTCTTGGTGAATGCGCTGGGAGGCGTGATAGAATCTACACGACTGGACCACCCGATACTGGAATACCAATGGTGGCTGTGCTACTCGCTGGCACTGGGCACCTTCTTCACCCTCATGCCTTTCACCCGCTACATGCACATCTTCACAGAGGTGTTCCTCATCTATTTCCGCCAACTGGGGCTGCGGGAGAGCTACAACAAGACGGGCTATACCAAATTTGAGATGAGTGCCTGCTCACGCTGCGGCCTCTGCATCGACGGTTGCCCTATCAACGACCCGCTGGGCATCAGCAACACCCAGGGCGTATACCTCTTGCAGGCCGTCCGCAACAAAGACCTCTTCCGCCGTGCGGAGAAAATGGCAGACCAATGTCTGGTATGCCACCGATGCAGCGTGGACTGTCCTGTGGGGATAGACCTCGAAGCCATCCGCCGCCAAGTGCGCATCAACAGCCGCAAAAAGATCGACACCGGCAGCGGATATGACTACCTGAAGACGGTGCGGTCATTCAATGCCCTCGGACGCGTGGCCTACTTCGGAGGCTGCATGTCGCACCTCACCCCCGGCATTACCGAGGCCATGGAACGCATCCTACAGGCCAGCGGCATACAATACTGGTACATGGACAAGAACAAAACCATCTGCTGCGGCAGACCGCTGCTGCAGCAGGGGTTCGAGAGCCAGTCTCGCGAACTGCGCCGCAAGAACACCCAGCTAATCAAGGAATCTGGGGCCACATTGCTGGTCACCTCCTGCCCTATCTGCTACCAGTCCTTCACCAAGGAATACAACCTCCCTATCCAGGTGATGCACCACACCCAATTTATTGAGCAGCTTCTCACCTCAGGCAAACTGAGGCTGCAGTCGAAAAGCCCACTGCGGGTCACCTACCACGACCCCTGTGAGCTTGGCCGTGGCAGCGGAATATACGATGAGCCGCGCCGGGTGCTGGATCAGGCCGTCCAGTTGCTGCCTACCAGTCACGAGCGAGAACAGAGCCTTTGCTGTGGATTCAACTTGGGCAACGCCGTTCTCAGCAGCGAACAGCAGACCCAGATACGCGAGCGGGCACGGCAGAACCTGCTGGAGCCAGCCCCCGACATGATAGCCACGGCCTGTCCCATGTGTAAAAAAGCCTTTACCCACGGCACCGACACTCCGGTACGCGACATAGCCGAAATCATTGCCGACATGATAAAGGAAGACACAAAAAACACCACGGAACAAAACAGCCCCCTTCCTCAGGGCTAAACGAAACCACAAGAATGCCATGAAACGTTTTTGGAATGAATATCAGAAAGAAATAGCCGACGACCATTTTTTCTATGAGCGCAGCTGCATCCGACAGACCTTTTTTGCCGGATCGGAAGCCACATTCCTGCGCATCCTGCGCGAGGAACTGGGCAAAGACATCTGCGACAATCCCCACCAGCACACCTGCACGGGCATCGGTTACCACTCCGACGTGGTGCCCTTCGAGACCACCATGACCGTGGTGGCGCGCCTCTTTTCGCTGATGAAGGAGTGCGGTTACAAGAACTATGTTCCTTCTTGTGTCACCAGTTTCGGTGTCTTCACCGAAGTGATGGCCAAATGGGCCGAGGACCCTGCCCTCAAGGAGAAGGCCCGGCAATACCTGTGGGACGCCTGCCAGCGCGAGTTCGAAGTGCCGGAAAACATCGTCCATAGCAGCGACCTCATATACAAATTTCGCGAAGAGCTGAAACCCCGCATGCGCTACCAGCTCATCAACCGTTTCACGGGCCGCCCGCTAAAAGTGGTGGAGCACATCGGATGCCACTACGCCAAGATTTTCCCCCACCACTGCGTGGGCAAGGCCGAGTTCCCCTACGTGCTGGCCGGCATGATAGAGTCGTGGGGCGGTGAAGTCATCGACTATCCCGAACGGCGCCACTGCTGTGGATTTGGCTTCCGCCAGTACCTTGTGCAAGAAAACCGTGGCTACAGCATAGCCAACACCAAGAAAAAATTCGAATCCATGGAACCCTACGAACCCGACTTCATCCTCACCAACTGCCCTGGTTGCGCCATGTTTATGGACAAATGGCAGTACACCATTGCCGAGATGGAGCATAAGACCTACGACCAAGGGGGCTACGGCATTCCGGTGCTCACCTACGAAGAGCTGGCCGGGCTGCTGCTGGGCTACGATCCTTGGCAACTGGGGCTCCAGCTGCACCAAGTGCAGTGCGAACGCCTGATGGAAAAGATAGGCATTGCTTACAAACCCGAAGAAAAATATTTAGGCGTTGGCGGGAAACTGCTTCCCACACCGCTGAAACCCGAAATACTGAAACAATGAAAAAAATTGCCGTCATAGGAGCCGGCCCTGCCGGAATAGAAGCTGCCTCGCTGCTGGCAACTCAAGGCTTAGAGGTAGTCATATATGAGAAAGAGGGGCAGCCATTGCACAATCTTACCGACAAGGCATACCTCTTTCCCAATTTTGCCGATGCCCAAGAGGTGTCAAAAGAGATCCTTGCCAAGCTCAGCACCCCAAGGCTCACACTCAAGGCCGACACCGAAGTCACCCAATTACAGCCCCAGGCAGCCACCAATGGCTGGCTGGTAAATGGCGAAGCCTATAATGCCGTTTTGCTTGCCACAGGCTATAGCACTTTCGATGCCCACCGCAAGGAAGAGCTGGGCTACGGCATCTACCCTGGCATACACACCTCGCTAGAGATGGAGAAGATGCTACGCGAAGGCAAGATAGTAAACACCATCGGCGATACACCACGACGAATTGCTTTCCTGCAATGCGTGGGCTCGCGCGACGAAAAGGTGGGCAACCACTATTGCTCCAAACTCTGCTGCGTGACGGCAGTCAAACAGGCCATAGAGGTAAAGAAACTGATGCCACAATGTGAGGTGTATGTCTTCTACATGGACCTGCGTATGTGGGGGCAACATTTCGAGGAGCTCTACCGTCAGGCACAGTCAGACTATGGCATCAAATTTATCCGAGGCCGCATTTCGGAGGCCGGCGGCACCTTCGACCGCAAGGTGCAGATAAAGGCCGAAGACACCCTTATGGGTCGGCCTCTCAAACTCACCGTGGACCTTTTTGTCCTCATGGTGGGCATGGAGGCCTCCCGTGGCACCCGCAACCTGGGGATGCAGACAGCCATTGGGGGCGATTACGGTTTTGTCCAATCCGTTGACCCACACATCGCCGACAACCTCACCGCACAAAGCGGCCTCTTCGTGGCCGGCAGTTGCAAGCGTCCAATGACCCTCACCGACTCGCTGACCGACGCAAGGTCGGCTGCCTACGAAGTACTGAAACACCTCTTAGTAAACTAAAAACTATAAAGTAAAAACTAAAAACTAAAAAACTTATAGGTTGAATAGCTTACTAGTTATCGCGCCCCCTACAATTAACCTTTTACCTCACTTTTAGTTTTTAGTTTCTACCTTTTACTTTTAAACTAGAATATCCTCCCATGCCAATATTTGAAGCCCAATCCATTCAAAGCATGGCCCTACACCGCGTAGGCAACAAGGCCACCGAGGAGGGATTTGTCCTCTCGGACCACCCGCTGAACCTCACCGAGCAACTGCAAGACCTGCTCATCCAATACTTCCTCTCCCCTTTCAAGGTGGAGGAATACTACCACCTTTGCGACGACCAGAATATAGAACTGAACGAAGTCTACCGCAGCTGCCAACAGATATTTGACGACCCCGAGAGTTTGATGGAAGAGTCGTGCCGCCTGGCCCGCCACCTCTACAATGTCTCCACCCACGCCAACATCAAGGGTGGCGAATTTTTTGTGGTCTACTTCTCCGAATGCATGTTCAACGGCGAGACCATGGATGCCATCGGCCTGTTCAAGTCCGAAACCAAAGAGTCGTTCCTGAAAGTGCAGCACGACGAGGAACGCTGGAGCACTCAGGCCGACGACCCCAGCGCACAAGCGCAATACCGGCTGGAAGTGGAGCATGGCATCAACCCCAACAAACTGGACAAAGGGGCCTTGATTTTCAACTGCGAGAGCGAGAAAGGCTTCGTGGTCAGCGTGGTCGATGCCACCAACCGCAGCACCGACGCCCTCTACTGGAAAGACAACTTCCTGCACATCCGTCAACGTGAGGACGAGTATTACAACACCCACACCGAAATGCAGGCCTACAAGAAGTTTGTCACCGACCAGCTGCCACAACAGTTCGAAGGCGTGAGCAAAGCCGACCAGGCCGATATGCTCAACCGCTGCAGCAACTACTTCAAGCA
>DFDY01000201.1 GCA_002368955.1 Bacteroidales bacterium UBA3816 | reverse complement strand
CCTGTGGACTTTCGATAGTGGCACAATGTGCCACGGAGAATGAAACGACCTCGTCTATGTGCCAATTGCGGATAATCAATTTTACTTTTTAGTTTACTAAGGAGGTGAATCTAGGACAATTCGTGTTTTAATATTCTTTTTCATGTGTTTATGAATAAATCGGATTTTTTGTGTATCTTTGCATTTTAATCACGTTCACAAGAATGCGGATAAATGTTTTAAAATGTGTGCTGTGGCTTTTGGCTGTGCTGGCTTTTGTGCCGGTGCAGGGGCAGAAACTCATCACTTATGATGCAGGAAAGGGCACCCGAGACCCCTCTGACCCCGATGTTTGGATATTGTATGAAAAGGTAAAGGCGGTGCACGAAGGCATGACCCTTTATGCCGACTCGGCATTGCTGAACACGGTGCGCAACGACTTTGTGGCCTTCGGCAATATTAAGGTGGTGGTGACCGATACCACCACTATCTACGGCGACCAACTCTATTACGATGGCGAGTCCCGCATTGTTGACATTTGGGACGACACAGTCCGCATGGTGGATGGCAAGACCACGCTCAAGTCCGACCATCTCACCTATGACCGCTTTTCTTCCATTGCCTCCTATGAAACATGGGGAATCACCACCAATGAGAAACGTTCACTGGTCAGCAAGGTGGGCTATTATAACTCTGACCTCAAGGTGTTTGATATTTATGACTCAGTAGTCTTGACCGATACCAACATGCGGTTAGAAACAGATACGCTCAACTATGACATGAATGCCCATACGGCCTATTTTTGGAGTCCTACCCATGTCTATACCGACTCTGCAACACTATTCACCAAGAGAGGTTCTTACAATACCGACCAGCGGTTTGCCCATTCGGTCAAATCTTCCGAAATCCATCGCGATGGGCAGCATCTCTTTTGTGACACCCTCGACTACTACGAGGAGACTGAGTTTGGCAGGGCAATAGGTCATGTATACATCTTTGACTCGGTCAATAATGTCATCAGCACCAGTCGCTATGCCGAGACCAACCAGCAAACCCGCACCTCGTTGGTCACCGACAGCGCATTGGTCCGCTTCGTCAGCCGCAACGAGGAAGACAGCCTTGCCACCCCGGACACCCTTTATCTCCATGCCGACAGCATTTTTGTCACCAACGACTCCACCAAAGAACTTGAGTCGGTGCTTGCCTACCACCATGTGAAGGTCTTCCGTGGCGATGCGCAGGCGATGAGCGATTCCATCTTCTATTCCGCTACCGACTCCACGCTTCATCTTTTTTATAATCCAATTGTTTGGTACACAGATTATCAGGCTACGGCCGACACCATTGTGGTGGTTCATGACACAGCGGGGGCTAAACTGGCATTTTTTAAGAACAATAGTTTCTTCATCGAGCGTCTCGACCGGGAGAAATATAATCAGGTCAAAGGTCGCAACACGGTGGTTTATTTTAACGAAGGCGAGCCCCATTACGCCGATGTCAAGGGCAATGCCGAAATGACCTACCACATCACTGACGAAGACGAACAGGGCAATAAATATCTCATTGGGGTCAATGCAGGCATTGGCTCAGACATGCGGGTGTATTTCTTAGACCGTGCCCCCGACCGAGTGGTCACCTTCGGCAATCCCGATATGCAGACCTATCCCCTAGAGCAGTTGCCGCAAGACAAGAAGTTCCTCAACAATTTCCATTGGTACGACACCGAGCGGCCCAAACAGCCGATGGATGTGTTCAAGTGGTGACAAATTGGCATACTGCTGCCCTTTGGCATAGAAAGTGCGGCAACTGCCCCAATGTAAAATGAAAAAACACGATTATGGCAGAAGAAAATAAAGAACAACAGCAAGAAGAAATCAAAGATACCCAATCCGCTGAGCCTATCAACGAGCAGTCAGAACCTGCCCAGAAATCTCAACCCGCCCAGGAACCTCAGGCAGAACATCACTCCAGCCGTCGCGAGCGCCGCAAACGCCACGAGCACAATGACGAGAATGAGCAGAAGGTGCAAGAGTTAGGCCAGAAACTGATAGAGGCCAATGATAAGTATATCCGCCTCTATTCGGAATATGAGAACTACCGTAAGCGCACCACAATGGAGAAAGCCGACCTTGTCATCAACGGTGCCAAAGATACCATCAAGGCCATCCTCCCTGTGGTTGACGACCTCGAACGTGCCCTTGCCCACATGGGTGACGACGACTCTGCCAAAGAAGGCGTTCAACTCATATTCAACAAGTTGATGAAGACCCTTGAACAAAAAGGGCTCAAGCCCATGGAAGCCAAGGACCAGAAGTTCGACGAGAACCTGCACGAGGCCGTCACCCAGTTTCCTGCTGCTGATGAGAGCCAGAAAGGCAAGGTGGTGGATGTGATTGAAAAGGGCTATTACCTCAACGACAAGGTGCTGCGCTACGCTAAGGTGGTAGTGGCAATTTAATTATATTTTATTTGAAAGAGAGAGTGTTTTATGGCAAAGAGAGACTATTATGAAGTATTAGGTGTCGGACGCAATGTAACCCCCGACGAGTTGAAGAAAGCCTACCGCAAGTTGGCCCTAAAGTACCATCCCGACCGCAACCCTGGCGACAAGGAGGCCGAAGAGAAGTTCAAAGAGGCTGCCGAGGCATACGATGTGTTGAGCAACCCCGATAAGAAGGCCAAGTACGACCAGTTTGGGCATGCTGCCTTTGAAGGTGGTGCCGGTGGATACAGCGGTGGCATGGACATGAATGACATCTTCTCCCACTTCGGTGATATATTTGGCGATTTCTTTGGCAACGGTGGAGGCGGATTCAGCGGCTTTGGCGGTTTTGGCGGCAGCGCCTCTGGGCGTCGTGCCCGCACCGCTTCCCGTGGCAGCAATCTCCGCATCAAGGTCAAACTCACTTTGGAGGAGATTGACAAGGGCTGCGAGAAGAAAATCAAGGTGGCTAAGTATGTGCCCTGCAAGACTTGCGGAGGCTCGGGTGCCCGCAACAACAGTTTCGAGACCTGTCCCCATTGCCATGGTGCAGGGGTCGTCACCGAGGTGCGCCGCACGATCTTGGGCCAGATGCAAACCCAGAGTGTCTGCCCTCACTGCGGTGGTCAGGGCCAGATAATCAAGGATAAGTGCCGCGACTGTAACGGCGACGGCATCGTTCGCTCCGAAGAGATTATCAACATCAACATACCAGCCGGTGTGGCCGACGGCATGCAGCTCTCCATGTCCGGCAAAGGCAATGCGGCCCCCCATGGTGGTGTTCCGGGTGACCTCATCGTGCTTATCGAAGAAATCCCTCACGACACTTTTGAACGTCAAGAGTCCAACCTCTATTACAACGCCTTCATCACCTTTTCTCAGGCAGCCATGGGTGGCAATATTGAAATTCCCACGCTCTCTGGCAAAGTGAAGGTGAAAATCGATGCCGGCACCCCTTCGGGCAAAGTGCTGCGCTTGCGAGGGAAAGGGCTCCCCGAGGTTAACGGCTATGGCCGTGGCGACCTGCTGGTGAGCATCAACGTATGGATTCCCAAGAGTCTATCTCACGAAGAGAAAGAAATGCTTGCCAAGTTAGACAAGTCTCCCAACTTCCAGCCCAGTCCTTCCAAGCAGGAGCGCGGTTTCTTCGACAAGATGAAGGACCTGTTTAATTAATGCAGCGAACGAGTTCCCCTACGGTATAAGGGTAAAACATTAACTCTCTGGTATAAAGAATGACTGATTATTGCCAAACCACCACATTGTCGCATCCCTTTAGGGCATTGAGTAGTAGGGGCCACGCTGACCCCATATTGCGTTTCTGGTGTGGGGCTATTAAGAATCAGGCTTTTCTAGGTTGCAGAAAAATCAGTCATTAGTCGAACTAGAGTCCAAAATATCAGTGTATGGTTCGCCCACCCGAGTCTTTTCTACAGTATATCTGGCAGCATCAGCTGTTAGAGGGCGAACTCCATACCGTGGAAGGGCTTCCGGTTGTGGTGGAGCGCGCCGGAATTCTCAACCGCGATGCCGGTCCCGATTTTTTTGACGCGCGAGTGCGTGTGGGCGGCACTCTCTGGGTCGGCAATGTCGAGGTTCATGTCAAAGCCTCCGACTGGAATCTCCATCATCACAGCACCAATCACGCCTACGACAACGTGGTGCTGCATGTGGTTTTTGACAACGATGTCCCCATTACCCTCCAAGACTGCCATACGTTGCCTACCCTTTCCATTGCAGAACATATACCCCAGGCAGTGTGGGACAACTACGAGGCCCTGGCCAGCCCTCCTCAGCCCCTTGCTATTCCGTGTCAGGACCACCTTTCCCAGCTCTCCTCCTTTTTTGTTTCATCAGCACTCGAACGGCTCACTTTCGAACGGTTGGAGTCTAAGTGCGACAATGTCCGCCGCCTCCTCAACGACAGCCATGGCAACTGGGAGCAGTGCTGCTACTGGCTTCTTGCCCATTATTTCGGAGGCAAGACCAACTGTCTCCCCTTTGAACTTTTGGCCCGCAACACTGACCAGAACCTCCTTGCCCGTTGGCGCGACAAGCCCCAGCGTGTCGAGGCTCTCCTTATGGGGCAGGCCGGTCTGCTCGAAGGCTATTTCTCCGACGAGTATTCCCGACAGCTACAGGCCGACTATGAAGCCCTCCGGCAGGCAGCCCATCTCACACCCATAGCGGGCTATTTATGGAAATTTTTCCGTCTCCGTCCTTACGGCTTTCCCACCCTCCGCATCAGCCAGTTCGCCCAGCTCATTTGCCGTTCGCGCAACCTTTTCAGCCATCTGCTCGAAACCCCTTCGGCAAGCGAAATACATAACCTTTTCGATGTCACCGCGGCCGACTATTGGACTCACCACTACCAGTTTGACCAGCCTTCGCCCGGCAAGCCTAAGAGGTTGGCACCCACCTTCATCGACCTTCTCATCATCAATGCCTGGGTGCCGCTCCTCTTCGAGTATGGCAACCAGCACGGTATGCAGCAATACAAGGACCAGGCCGTGTCTATCCTCGAACAGCTGCGCCCTGAGACCAACAATATCATCCGCCAGTGGGCTGCTGCCGGCATCCGTCCTGAGAATGCCGCCCAAAGCCAGGCCCTCCTTCAACTCTTTAACGATTATTGCCAGCAGCACAACTGTCTCAACTGCCAAATTGGCTATAAAATCATTGTCCCATGACTCCCAGCGAGATAACCACCATCCTTAAAGGCTCCTTGGCTCAGGTGTACGACCCAGCCAGCCCAATAGAGCATCTACTCACCGACAGCCGTCACACCGGCGACCTCAGCCGCAGCCTTTTCTTCGCCATTCCCACCAAGCGCAACACTGGCTGCCGCTATGTCTATGACCTCTACCAGCGCGGGGTGCGCAATTTTGTGGTTCCTGCCGCCGCTCCCGATGAGTATCGCCAGCAGTTTCAACGCTGTGTTACTGCCAATTTCTGGCAGGTGAAGGACGTTGTTCGCGCCCTGCAACAGGTGGCTGCCTACCATCGCAGCCTGTTCGACATCCCCGTGGTGGGCATCACTGGTTCCAATGGCAAGACCATTGTCAAGGACTGGATTGTTCAGATGCTTGGCGAGACGTGTCGCATCGTCTTCTCACCCCGTAGCTACAACTCCCAAATTGGTGTTCCCCTCTCTGTCTGGCAATTGGCTCCCGACCACCAGCTGGCCATTTTCGAAGCCGGAATCTCTCAGACAGGCGAGATGGACCACCTCCGCCAGGTCATCCAGCCCACCATCGGCATCTTCACCAATATAGGCCAGGCTCACGATGAGAATTTCCTCACTCGCTCGCAAAAGATAGCCGAAAAACTGCAACTTTTCATTCATTGCCAGGTGCTTATCTACTGCGCCGACCACAAGGACATACACGCTGCCATCGTGGCCCAAGAGGCCTTCCGCACCATCCGTCGTTTCACGTGGGGTAGGGGCGAGGACAACGACGTCCGCCTCCTCAATATCGAGGTTCGCGACCGCGACTCTCTCCTCTCGGTTCTGTATCAGCAGCGGCAGCACACTTTTGTTATTCCTTTCGTTGACCAGGCTTCTGCTGAAAATGCCATGCACGGCATCACGCTCCTGCTGTACTTAGGCTACGATGCCGAATTCATAGCTCAGCGTTGTGCCCATTTGGCCCCGGTGGCTATGCGCTTAGAGATGAAAGAAGCCCTGGGCGACAGCCTTTTGGTCAACGACAGCTACAGTCTCGATCTCAACTCCCTTACCATTGCTCTCGACTATGTGCTTCACGAGCGGCAGCATCATAACAAAACGCTCATCCTTAGCGATATACTTCAATCGGGTATTCCCGATGACGAGCTCTACACCCAGGTGGCCTCTCTCGTCCTCCAGCATGGCATCACCCGTTTCATTGGCATCGGCAGTGCCTTGCAGCACCATGCATCTCGCTTTGTCGACATCAACGCCACCTTCTATCCCACCACCGAGGACTTCATCCGCCAGTTTGATTTCGACACCTTTCATAACGAGACCATCCTCCTCAAGGGTTCCCGCGTGTTCCACTTTGAGGACATTGCTCGCCTGCTTCAGCGCCGTAGCCATCAGACCATCATGGAGGTCAACCTCAACAACCTTATCTCCAACCTCAACTATTATCGCTCCCTCATCCGTCCCACCACCAAACTCATGGCCATGGTCAAGGCCGCCAGCTATGGTGCGGGCAAGGTGGAAGTGGCCAACGCCCTCCAGTTCAACCATGTCGACTACCTCACCGTGGCTTATAGCGACGAAGGTGTAGACCTCCGACGCAACGGCATTACTCTCCCCATCATGGTCATGAACCCCGAGGAAGAGAGTTTCGGCGACATCATCCGCTATCATCTTGAGCCCGACATCTATTCCTTCCGCATATACGAGTCCTTCTCCGAAGCTGTGCGCCTCATGGGGCAGGCTGGCCAGAAAGTGCCCGTCCATGTCGAGTTTGACACCGGCATGCACCGCTTGGGTTTTTCTGGCGACGACATCTCCCAGCTGGTCAAACGTTTCAGCAGTCCTGACAGCGTGTTGCGGGTTCGCTCCATTTTCTCTCATTTTGCCTGTGCCGACGACCCTTCACAAGACGACTTTACCCGTCTTCAAATCCAACGTTTCGACACATGGAGTGCGATGTTAAAAGAATCTCTTGCCGACCCCGCCATCCTCCGCCATATACTCAACTCCTCTGGCATCGCACGTTTCCCTGAAGCCCAGTTCGACATGGTGCGTCTGGGCATCGGCCTTTACGGCATTGCTCCCGAGCCCGAGGTGCAGCGGCAGCTCAAGCAGGTCAGCCAGCTCAAGACCAAGATTTCGCAGCTCAAGGACATCCCTGCTGGCGACTCCGTAGGCTACAATCGACGTTGGGTGGCCCAGCGACCCTCGCGCATCGCCATCATCTCTATTGGCTATGCCGACGGCCTCAATCGCCATTTGGGCTACGAGAACGGCCGCGTGGTGGTCAACGGCTGCCAGGTGCCCATCATCGGCAGTATCTGCATGGACATGTGTTTCCTCGACGTCACCGATGTCCCCTGTGCCGAGGGCGACGACGTCATTATCTTTGGCGATGCCGACCTGCTCCAGCAAATCTCCCAAGCCGCCGGCACCATCCCCTACGAAATCCTCACCTCCGTCTCCCCCCGTGTCAAACGGGTCTACTACGAGGAGTAGCACAGCCGTAGGCTCATTCACTGCCACGTTAGCCATACGGCCTTGTGTGTATTTATATTCTTTTGCACTAAACAATCATAATAATCGTGCCTATGGAATACATCACAGAATCGAACCGAATCAGCCTGATTGTAGAGGGCGAGGAGATGGCCGAGGTCACCTTCCCCGAGACGGCCCCGGGGATCTTTACCATCAACCACACCTATGTTGACGACCGTCTGCGAGGACGGGGCATTGCCTCCGAGCTGGTGCGCCGTGCTGTGGAAGAAATAGAGCGGCAGGGTGGGAGAGTGGAGGCCACCTGCAGCTATGCCCTGCTGTGGCTGGCCCGCAACCGTGGCTGCGAAATTACCAGTCCGCTAAGTTGTCCAATACCTTAGGGACCAGCTTTTTCGCCTGGTTGATAGTGCCGGGCAAACGCCTTTTCTGCAGTCTGATACTTGCCGCTTGGCAAATTATTTTTGCCAAAGGGCGTGCCAATCCGTTTTTTTTGTGTAAATTTGCAGCATGAAAAATGCCTTTTTTACCAAACGGATGAAGATGGCCGATGTCATTGCAGCCAACCACAACCTCATCCTTGTCATGCCCCGTTTGGGCATCCCATTGGGCTTCGGCGAGCGCAGTGTGCAGGAGGTCTGCGACCAGTATGCCATGCCGGTCGACTTTGTCCTACTGGTCTTCAACGTCTACACCTTCGACGACTTCAACCCTGACGACGAGGCCCTCAATCCCGCCTCCTTGGAGCATCTGGTGCCCTATCTGATGGCCTCGCACAAGTACTATGTCAATGAGCGCCTGCCCCATATCGAGCGTCACCTTACCCGGGTGGCCCAGCATGCCGGCGAGCGTTACGGACAGATTCTCAAGAATTTCTTTGCCGACTATGAGAAAGAGGTGCTCGAACATTTTGCCAGCGAGGAGAACGATGTCTTCCCCTATCTCCACCGCCTGTTGGAAGGCCACCGGCTGGACAGCCAAGTCTCCGAACATTTTGCCGACCACCACACCGACTTAGTGGACAAGCTCACCGACCTCACCCAGATTGTTTATAAGTACTTGCCGGGCGAGACCATGACAGAGGAGCTCAACGAGTTGGTTTTCGGCATCATGCAGCTCTCCTCCGACCTTCAGAAACATGCCAAGCTGGAAGAGAAAGTCCTCATACCCTACATTGAGCAGCTGGAAAGGAGTCTGCAATGAAACCCAAGATTAACATTCTCATTGCCGAACCGTCCGACATCATCCGCGAGGGACTTATGTCGCTCCTGGGCGACGAAGAGTTTGCCTTCCTGGCCCCCCTGCGCGACCTGCCCACCGACCTTCCCCAGCGCCTGTCGCACATCCAGCCCGACATCCTCATCATGAATCCCACCCTTCTTCAGTCTCCGGCCAAGATGCAGCTGGCCGCCATCATGCAGGCGCGCCCGCAGATGGCTGTCGTGGCCTTGGTTTATCAGTATGTCGAGCCCCTGCTCATCCAGTCTTTCAAGACCCTCATCGACATACGGGAGCAGGGCAGCCATGTGCCACAACTACTGCGCGAATGCTGCCAGAGCGGTGAGGAGTCATCAGACGAGAATTACGACCTCAGTGAGCGCGAATCCGAAGTACTGGTCCTCGTAGCCCAAGGGCTGAGCAGTAAGGAGATAGCCGACCGCCTGAATATCTCCATCCACACCGTCAACACCCACCGCAAAAATATCACCCACAAGACAGGCATCAAATCCGTGGCCGGCCTGGCGGTCTACGCCATGCTGCACAACCTTGTGTGAAGTTCATTCTAATTGACACAATGCATATCTTCCATCACTCCCCCCACCCCCCTCAAGAACGTCTTTGGAATGCCAACTATACCAAAGTGTGGCTGGCCAACTTCATGATATTCTTCTCCTTCATGCTGCTCACCCCGTTGTTGCCCATCTATCTCAACGAGCAGTTTGGGGCCAACAAAGACACCATCGGGCTGGTCCTCTTTGGCTACTCCGTCATGGCCCTCGTGGCCCGACTTTTCAGCGGCTACGTCGTCGACAGTTTCCCCCGCAAAATGGTGCTCCTCATTAGTTTCACGCTCTTCACCCTCTTCTTTGTGGGCTATGTGGCGGCGGGCACTCTGATGCTTTTTGCTCTCGTGCGCACACTCCACGGTGTTCCCTTTGGATTTACCACCGTGGCCAACAGCACCGTGGCCATCGACGTGTTGCCCTCCTCCCGACGCACCGAAGGCATTGGACTCTATGGGCTTAGTAACAATCTGGCCTCGGCTGTGAGCCCCTCTATAGCCATATGGATATATGTCACCACCCACAACTTCGACATCATCTTCTGGTTGGCCATGGGTGTGGCCACCGTCGGCCTGCTCATCGACTGCACTGTCAAAACCCGCCCCCGTGAGCGGGTGGAGGGCAAACAGCCTGTCTCGCTCGACCGTTTCTTCCTCACCAAAGGCACCGGCGAGGCCCTCACCATGGTATGCTTTGCCTTCTCCTATGGCGTTATGTCTACCTATGTGGCCATTTATGGCAAAGAGCGGCTGGGCATCGAAAGCGGCTCCGGCCTCTTCTTCGCCCTGGTCTCCATCGGACTGATACTCTCGCGTTTGCAAGGCAATAAAGCCCTTCGTGAGGGACGCATAGCCTACAATGCCGCCCTGGGCGTGTGTGTGTCGCTGGTGGGTTATCTGGTCTTTGCCGCAGTGCCCAACCAGGTGGGCTACTATGCTGCTGCGCTCATTATAGGGCTGGGCAACGGCCACATGTACCCGGCCTACCAAAACATGTTCATCAATCTGGCCCCCCACAGCCAGCGCGGCACCGCCAATAGTTCTATTTTGGTGGCCTGGGACGTGGGCATGGGCATCGGCATACTCTTGGGTGGAGTGGTGGCCGAAAACTATGGCTACACGGCTGCCTTCTGGTCAGCTTGGGCGGTCAACCTGGCGGGCTTTCTGGGCTTCTGGCTCTACGTCAAAGGCCATTTCACCCGCAACAAACTGCGATAGCATTTTATCCTCTTGCTGAAAATCAAGAAGGCATATACTTTTTTGCAGTTGGTTTGTTTAAAAAGCATTGAATGATAACTGCTTGCACGCTTCCTCCCCGCTCTGGAAATGGGTTTGATGCGGAGGGGGTGCGTTCAGGAAGTGGTTTTGGTACGGATGGACGAGACACAGTCGGCGGATGCCAAAAGACCGCTTTTCGTCCCAGAGTGGTCCAAGTTAGAGAGGCACGGTTGCGGTTGTCTGATAGAAAACTGGGGCGGCGGAAAGATAAAAAAACGTGGTTTCGTTTTTTTTTCGTATTTTTGCATGATATTAAACATATTCATAATTTATAAATAAGGTTTTATTTTTATGAGTGCTAATGCTTTAGGAGTGATTGCGGCTATTGTTTTGCTGGTTTCATTTATCCTACGGGGCGAAAAGAAAATCCGACTGGTGAATCTCATAGGCTGCGTTTTCCTTATCCTTTGGGCTGTTAAGTCCACGCCTACCAATTACATTTTGGTCTTCATGGGTGCGGCCATCATTTTGGTCCACTGTGCCCAGTTTTGGCAGATGATGAAGGAGGCGAAGTCAAAACGCGACTTGGCCAAGGCCGAGGCCAAAGCAGCTGATGCCGAAGCCAAGGCGGCCACAGCCGAGGCCCGCATGGCTGAACTGCAGTCGCAAAAAAGAACTCAAGTTGAATAGACTAAATACTAACCAATTGTTATGATTAGAAAAATACGCATCGTTTTGGCCTGTCTCTTTTTTGCGGCCATCACATTATTGTTCCTCGATTTCACCGGCACGCTTCATGCCTATCTCGGCTGGCTGGCCAAGGTTCAGTTTCTGCCGGCCGTCCTGGCCCTCAATGTGGGGGTGGTGTTGGCCTTGGTGGTGCTCACGCTGCTGCTGGGGCGCGTCTATTGCTCGGTCATTTGCCCCATGGGTGTGATGCAGGACTGCTTCAGCTGGTTGGGCGGCAAGACTCGGAAGAACCGTTTCCACTATGCTAAGAACCATTGGGTGCTGCGCGTGGTGGTGCTGGTGCTGTTTGTGTTGCTCATGGTGCTGGGTCTGAATGGCATCGCCATACTTATTGCCCCCTACAGTGCCTATGGCCGCATTGCCACCAATCTGTTCCAGCCGGTATATATCTGGCTCAACAACCTGTGTGCCTATTTTGCCGAACGCGCCGACAGCTATGCTTTCTACAGCGTGGACGTTTGGGTAAAGAGCGGGTTGCTGCTGGCCATTGCCGCAGTGACTTTTGTGGTGATAGGATTCCTCTCCTTCCGTTGGGGCCGTCTGTGGTGCAACACCATTTGCCCCGTTGGCACGGTGCTGGGCTTCCTGTCCAAGTTTTCGCTCCTCAAACCCCGCATCGACCAGAGCAAGTGCATTGGCTGCAAGAAATGCGAGAAGAACTGCAAGTCGATGTGCATCGATATTGACAGCCATCGTGTTGACTATTCGCGCTGTGTGTCCTGCATGGATTGCATTGACAACTGTCCGGTGAAGGCTATCCGTCTGACGGCCGGCAAGTCTCAGCCCGTCCAGGCTCCGGCCGAACAGAAGGTCGACTCCAGCCGCCGCAAGTTTGTGGTGACCACTGCTGCCGTTGGCGGCGGGATGTTGCTGCAGGCACAGGAAACCAAGGTCGACGGTGGCCTAGCAGTGCTGGAGGACAAGCAGTTGCCCGAGCGCAAGATTGCCCTGAAGCCTTTCGGCGCGGTCAGCCTGAAGCATTTTGCCAACCACTGCACGGCCTGTCAGCTGTGTGTGTCGGCTTGTCCGCAGCATGTGTTGCGCCCGTCGCAGAACCTGACCACTCTGATGCAGCCCGAGATGCAGTTCGACCGTGGCTTCTGTAGCCCCGACTGCACCCGTTGCAGCGAGGTGTGCCCCGCGGGTGCCATCAAGAAGATTGACACCGCGCAGAAGAGCGCCATCAGTATCGGTCATGCCGTGACGGTGCCGCAGAACTGCCTGCTGGCCCAAGGCGAGACCTGCAACGCCTGCTCGCGCCACTGCCCCACGGCCGCCATTAGCCTGGTGACCGACAGCGCCACCGGACACAGCCGCGTGGCCGTCAACGAGAGCCGCTGCATCGGCTGCGGTGCTTGCGAACATTATTGTCCCGTGCGCCCCTTCTCGGCCATTTATGTCGAAGGCCGCGAGGTGCATACCGAAGTATGATTAATAAAAGTAATTGAACAATAAGTATATCTATTTAAAGAAAATGAGTAAATTGATTGACACACTGAGTGTGGTGAAAACGGGCAAGTTCTGGAAAGAACTGGTCATTATGACGCTGGGCATGGCTGTGGCAGCGGCTGCGGTCTACTACTTCCTGGTGCCGAGCAAATTGATTATCGGCACTATCTCAGGTCTCTCTATCGTGCTGAACAGCCTTTTCGAACTGGCAGGCATCCATATCGGCCTGTCGGTCATCATCATGGTCATCAACGCCATCCTGCTGATTTTGGCCTGGGTGCTCATCGGTCACGAATTTGGAGCAAAGACGGTCTACACCGCCATGATATTGGGTCCCTTGACCGACGTTTGGGATGCCATCCTCCCTTGGCAGACTTTCGCTCACGACAACCCTATCACCGGTTCACCGTCGGTCATGGGCGACCCCTGGCTTGACCTTTGCTGCTTTGTGCTGGTGCTGAGCGCCTCGCAAGCCCTGATGTTCAGCATCAACGCCTCCACTGGTGGGCTGGACATACTGGCCAAGATTGTCAACAAATATCTGCACTTCGATATTGGTGCCTCGGTGAGCATCGCTGGTGCTGTTATCTGCTGCACCGCTTTCTTCATCAACGACTTCCGCATGGTGGTCATTGGCCTCATCGGCACCTGGATTAATGGCTTGGTGGTGGACTATTTCACCGCGTCGCTCAACAACCGAAAACGTGTGTGCGTCGTATCGAAGGAGTATGACCGACTGCGCAAGTACATCATTGAGGACCTGCGACGTGGCTGCACCCTCTACGAGGTGATTGGTGGCTATAGCAATGAGAAATCCATTGAGTTGGAGGCCCTTCTCACCAAGGACGAGTTCAGCAAACTGCTGGCCTATATTAAGGATAATGACATCCAGGCCTTTATGACCGCTGGCAACGTGAGTGAGGTGTATGGCCTTTGGACCAAACACAGCAAACGGCAAAAACTGCAGAAGCAAATCGACCAGCGATAAGCGGTCAAAGGTGTGGAAACCAGACAATAAATAGAATTAGGAATTTAATTGATAAAGAATATGACTAAAAAGAAAAGATTTGATAAGCGATACCTGCCAATGCTTTGGATAGGACTGGCCTTGTGGCTGTTGTCCATGTTGGTTTCTTTCATCTTGGAAATAACTGGCAATGAGCCCAGCGGGCAGGAGAACTTGATGGACATGGGCAAGGTAATCTTCCAGAAGAGTCCCGTGTTCATACTGCTGCTGTTTTGCTTCTTCCAGCCCATCCTGGAGGAGATGAGTTTCCGCCTGTGGGGAGTGGGTAAGACATGGATGACGGTGGTCTGTCTGGTGCTGATGGCTGCTTTCTCCGTAAGCGAGATGGGCTTGTTGGGGCTGCTGTTCGTGGCCCTGTACGTGGTGGTGTGGATTATGGTGAAGGACAAGGTGCGACAGAACTGGATAAACGCCATCATCACTTCGGCCTGTTTCGCACTCTGCCACACTTCGGGGTTTGGCTATTTCTCCATCGGCATGGTGCTGGGGCTGACAGATATCTTCGGCATGGCACTGGTGCTGTGCTGGCTGACCATCAACATCAGCTTTTGGCTCTCTTGCCTGCTGCATGTGCTCAATAACAGTGTCGCACTTCTGTTTCCGCTGATTTTCCTGTCGGACCCCGTGGCTGTGAACGGCGAGGGCATGACCACCAATCTGGAACCCCTGAAACCTTTCGCCGACAACAGTGAGCTGATTGACAATGCCGTTGATGTCTTCGATTCCAACATGACGGAATTCTACATGGTTGGCGAGCCTGCGCAGATTGCCAGCCGTCTGGCCGAGTTGGCCGACACGGCTGAGGATGTCTACTATGACTGGGAGTCTAAAGGCGAAAGCATGGAGGAACGCGTGATCTTCACGGTGAAATATGACCACCCCCAACAGCCCGACTTTACAGCCCTGCTGAAGTCCTATCTGGAGAGCGCAAAGAAATATGCCGACGACCAAGGACTTACTTTCGACACCACCACAACCCACCTGAAGGAGGTTTGGCTGGTATACGACGACGGCCACGAGGAGGAACTATCCCCCATGAACGACGATGCCGCAGAGGCCATAGACCGCGTGATAACCAATCGCTACAGTCTCCACTCCAACCGCATTATAGAGCAGTACTATCTACAGGCCGACTCGTCCTTAGGTGTCAAGTACTATTGCTTGGAACACAAGAGCCCGTTGGATGAGAAGATGGGCAGCCTGAACTCGGTGATGGACGACATTTATGGCTACCGCATCGACCTCCGCGATGCCAAGGAGGTGAAGTTGATAACAATTAAATAACATCGAATACATTATTATCCAGATATGAATAGACGAGATTTTTTGAAGAGTTTGGGCGCAGGGGCTCTGGCAACCACGGCCATGGCCGCTGGGTGTGATTCTCCCAATCAAACACAGGCCGAGGGTTTCGCCTTGGGCGAAGTGCCTACCGACAAGATGACCTACCGCACCGGAACCCATGGCGAGAAGGTGTCGCTGCTGGGCTTTGGATTTATGCGACTGCCCACCGTAGACCCCGACGACCGCCAGAGCGACCTGGACCAGGAGGCTATCAATCAGCTTACTGACTATGCCATTGCGCACGGCCTCAATCTTTTCGACACGTCGCCGCGCTACTGTCAGGCCCGCTCGGAGACCTCGCTGGGCATCGCCCTCAGCCGCCATAAACGTGAGGACTTCCTCATCAGCACCAAACTCTCCAACCAAAGCTACGATATCTGGACCCGCGAGGGGAGCATCAAGATGTTTGAGGAGTCGTTTGAAAAACTGCAGGTGGACTATATTGACTTCTATATGCTCCATTGCATCGGTCTGCCCGGTCGCGACAACGAGGGCAACGAGATTGACCCCATGAAGGCTTTCTACGGAAGATTTATCGACAACGGCATTCTGGACTTCCTCATTGAGCAACGTGCCAAAGGCCGCATCCGCAATCTGGGCTTCTCCTATCATGGCGACGTGAAGGTGTTTGACGAGGCCCTCGCCATGCACGACAAGGTGCATTGGGACCATGTGCTTATCCAGCACAATTATATCAACTGGCAACATGCCGGTGCCTTGGCCGAAAAGAGGGGCACGGGCGATGCCAACTCCGAATACCTCTATGGCGAGCTGGCCAAACGCGACATCCCTGTCTTTGTGATGGAGCCGCTGCTGGGCGGCCAGCTAGCTACCCTGCCCAAGTTTGCCGCCGACGAGCTGAAAGAGCGTGAACCGGAGCAGAGCCTGGCCTCTTGGGCCTTCCGCTTTGCCGGACAGCAGCCCCGCATACTGACCGTGCTCAGCGGCATGACCTATATGGAGCACCTGCAGGACAACCTGCGCACCATGTCGCCACACAAACCGTTGACCGACGAAGAACTGGCCATGCTGAAGGACATAGCCGTCCGCTATGCCGGCATCTCGCTCATTCCCTGCACCAACTGCCAGTACTGCATGCCTTGCCCCTACGGACTGGACATACCTACCATCTTTGCCCACTATAACAAGATGGTCAACGAGGGCAACGTGATTACCGACGACCTGGCCGAGGATGCCCCCACAGAGGAACGCCGTGCCTATCGCAAGGCCCGCCGGGCCTTCCTCGTTGGCTATAACCGTGTAGTTGTGCCCGAGCGGCAGGCCGACCGTTGCATTGGTTGTGGCAAGTGCCTGCCTGAGTGTCCGCAGCAGATTGACATCCCTGGCAAGATGCTGATGATTGAAGAAAAAAGCAAGTAATTAATAACTGATAGCCATGAAACTACTTTTTCTAGGTACGTGGGAGATAATCCTGATTGTTCTGGTGGTTCTGCTGCTGTTTGGTGGCAAGAAGATTCCAGAAC
>DFDY01000205.1 GCA_002368955.1 Bacteroidales bacterium UBA3816 | reverse complement strand
GTTTTGGGTGTCCTATCAAAAAGTTGAGTTAATATATCACTGGGTTTCTCGTTGAGTGGTATCCAACCTCCCACATGTTCTATAAATGCCGACAGGTCTTCTTCTGAAAGGATTGAATCAAAATCAAAAAGGTGCTCAATCTGATTGTTCATATCTATTAGTATAACCATGAATTGATCATCAACAAATCCATAAGTATAGAATGTAACCTCATTTTCTTTACCTCCTTCAGAGAAGTACGTATCATACGGGAGACAAATAGATATTATCGGACCATTGTCATTCATTGGACGGACATCAAGGCCTATTAGAACACAGCCGGGCCGAGAAACCCTGAAAAAAACTCCCTCGGTGCTATCAGTACATTTTTCTGTGATAAGGTGCCGCTCTTTCCTGACCGTATCACAATTGCAAATATCTTGGCAGTGTGAATTTGGGATTATGACAAGAAGTAATATAAGAGATAATATGAGTTTTTCCATTTTATTGTTTCGTTGCATTGTTTATAGTTCCTGTACCTTTTTTTTGAACATTTCATATGCAGGTGATTTACCATTAACCCCAATCGGTCATTAAAAATTGGGAATTGGCTTCCGCATCTGGATAAGTCTCCTTCCTCAATTCCGAATGGAGTGAGGACATTATGAACGTTATGATTTATGTGAAAAGAGGGTGCCTGTTGAGACACCCTCCTAACTGATGCAAACAATTGGTTATCTAATCAATGTGACGGTACCTTTCTGAGTGACGATGTCCTCGGTGCCGGGGCGGCGGTAGCGGATGACGTAGGTGTAGGTGCCTTGCGGTAGCTTTTTGCTTTCGTAGGTGCCGTCCCATGCAAAGTGCAGGTCCTGGCTGGTGTACACCTGACGTCCCATGCGGTCGTAGATGTAGATGGAGAAGTTCTCCTGCGGGTTGGCCGTGTAAATGCGGAAGGTGTTGTTGTCTGGGCGCTCGGGGGTGAAGGCGTTGGGGGCATAGAAAGTGAACTGGGTGACAGGCAGTTTCAGGGTCATGGTGTCGGAGCAGTCGAGGTCGTTGTAAGCCACCAGTGTGACGGCAGTGGAGTCTGACGACACCTCGCCAAAGTTGTGGCTGCAGGGAGAGAGATAATCTTCGGACTGCCCGTCGTCAAAGTACCACACGCGGCGCACGCTGTGGGGTGAGGCATCCGTGAAGGTGACCACGGGATTGTCGGAGTCCACAAAGCCCGGATAGGCCTCGATGGTGGCTGTCGGCACGGGGTGTACGGTAATCTGTTCGGTCAGCGGCGCGGCGTTGCAGTCGTTGGTGCCGTGGCCCACCATGGTGTAGACGGTGGTCTGGTGGGGGGTGACGGTGATGGTTCTCGGACCGTGGCCGGCGGAATCAAGCAGCATGTCGAGGGAGGAGTCGGCCGGCGTGGCGGTCCAGCTGAAACTGTAGGCCTTGTCGGCCGTGAGGGTGACGGCGTCGCCGTCGCACATGTCGTGGCGCGAGATAGAGAGGGTGGGGTTGACCCGATAGGCGTTCACGCTGTCCCAGGCCTCGCACTGCATGGGGCTGATGACTTTCACGTAGTAGCGGCAGGTGTCGCCATAGGGCATGGTGTTGAGCGTTTGGCCTTCAGAGATGTAGCCATTGCCCAAGGTGTCCAGATACCAGCGGTAGCGGCAGTTCTCGGTCTCGGTGCTGACGTGGATGTCGGTCTGCTGGCCGTTGCATACCACAGTGTCGCCACTGACCTCCAGTTCGGGGTGCTGGAACACTTCGACCGTGTCGAAGGCACTGGAGGTGCACCATGTGGTGTCGGTGAGGACGAGTTCGTCAAGGGTGTACAGTCCGTTGTAGGCCACCATTTCAATGGGGTTGCGGTAGTTTTCGAACACACGGCTGATGGTGTCGCTGGTGCAGCGGAGGACGGTGTCGGATCCTATCACATCACCGTCTTGGAAGTCATAGAATATCCAGTCGCGCCTTACGCCGCTGGAGGTGGTGTCAGTCAGTATTACGCGCTCGGCGGCACAAACGTCGCGGCCCGGGTAGATTTCAAAACCAGCGTGTGGACGTCCCAATGCTCTGATGGTGTAGGTGCTGTCGGTGAAGCACGTGCGGTCCAGCGTGTTGAAGGAGCGGACTTTCACGGCATAGGTGCCGGGCTCGTCCCAGCAGAAAGTGGCTTGGCCGTTATGAACGTTGGGACCGAACTCGGTAATGCTGTCCAGTATGGGCGAGAGGGTGTCGCTTTCGGCATAGAACCACCAGTAGGAGGTGGAAGTGTCAACCCCGTTGGGCATGCTGGGCACATAGCTCTTGTTGATTATCTTGACGCAGCCGTCGCAGTCCTTCACGGTGTCGATGTCCATGAGGGGCTTGGTGTTGATGACACGGGCATACAGGCGTGAGGTGAAAGGCTTGGCGGGGTCCATGGCCGAAGTCATTTCGCAGCGGAAGACCATGTTGTTGGTGAGTTCGCCTTCGCGCCCGCCCTCAATGTCCTCAATAATGCGGAAATCTTCGGCCACGCAGCCGTATACGTTTTCCTCTGGAGTGCCTTCTACCGGAACGAAGTTGATGGTGGGATCGACATTGTTCAAGCTGGAGATGTATTGGCCGTCGATGGCCGCCCTAGTCCAGGTGTATCCGCTCAAGCCGGTGGGAGCCCTAAGGGTGTCTATAACGTTGGAGGAACCGGCCGGGCAGCCCGAGGAGCGGATCTCCATGGGCTGGCAGTCGCCGGCCACATAGCAGTAGCCGTAGTGGCCCGATTGCTGGCAGTCGCCGATGAAGATTTCAATGCGCACCTGTTCGTAGATGTATTTGTTCAGGTTGATGGCCACCTTGTTCCAGTCGCGATAGTAACCGCTGCCGCCTGAGCCGCTGTAGCTGTGCCAGCTGTTCTGGCCGTTGACCAATCCGTTGCTGGACACTGCATAGCAGAGGGTGTCGCTAATCTGTACCCACTGGTTGGCACTGTTCTTCTTGCACACGCGGATGACGAAGGCTGGGTCTGCGGCAAGACTATGTCCGGGAGCCTGGACCACAATGCTGTAGTAAATGAACGTCAGGGCGTTCTGTAGGCGGACGTTCATGGTGTAGTAGAGGGCCTCGGCGTTGGCACCGGTTTGACAGTTGCCCAGACGGATAGACTTGGTGAAGGTGGGGTCGAAGGAGGTGGGGCAATAGGGTAGGTTGTAGCTGACCAGCGGGTCCTTGCCCACTTGTGAGCCAGACCCAGGACCGTCGGTATTGGACATGATGCGGTATCGGTTGGAGGGATTCAGCGAGGCTCCACAATAGGAGGAGTAGCCGCCGTCGGAGGTGGAGGCCAACTCGTTGGCAGGGATGATGGTGCCGCTCAGGCTAACTCCCGTCGCACCGGTCATGGCATTTGGGGCTTGATTGATTTTTGTGCCAGTTTCGCCTGAGTAGTAGCCAACGAATTGTCCCGAGGTGGAGCCAGAGGTGAAGTTGGCCGGATTCTTCAGCCCCGGACAGGCCGAACCGACCTGCGCAATGGCTGCTTGGGCAAGCAGCAGTACCAAGAAAAGAGAGATAAGCTTTTTCATAGTCGTATTTTTTTTAAAATTATTATCCTTCTGTCACTAATTAGACTAAGAAAAACCCTTTTTGATGCAAAGTAAGTGTTAAATTTATTGTTAAAAAATATTAATTGTCTTATTTCGTAGTGATAATCAGTGTTTTGTGTATTTTGCAAAAAACTCTTCTTGTTGACATTTCGCAGCAGGGGATGCACTGGGCAAACGGCGCCGGATTGCTGTCCTTCAGCCGTTCCTACCTCGTTTCTCTGTCGTAACCGACACGTTCCCTATCCAATAATAGAGCGGGTCGGAAGCGTATGGGATGTTGGTAATGAGTGTTTTAAGCGTGCGGTTGGTGGAAATGCCGACTAGTTGCACGCGGACACAATAAAGTGCATTTTTGACGTTATTAGATGTGATGAATTTGGACGATAAATATCGCGAGATGACCCAGACGCCTGTGCGGAGACTGGTGTTGAGGCTGGCTGTGCCCACGATGCTGAGCATGATGGTGACGTCGTTCTACAATGTGGTGGATGCGGCCTTTGTGGGCCATCTGAGCACCGAGGCCACCGCAGGCATCGGAGTTTCTTTTTCCTACATGCTGGCGGTCAACGCTTTCGGGTTCTTTTTCGGTCACGGGTCGGGCAACTATATTTCCAGGGAGCTGGGCGCACGGCGGCGCGCCACGGCATCCATGATGGCCTCGGTGGGTTTCTTCACGCCGCTGTTCTTCAGTCTATGTCTTGTGCTGGCCTTTGTCTTCAACCTTCCGGCGTTGGCACGGCTGCCGGGTGCCACACCCGAGGTGGTGCCCTATGCGACCGACTATCTACGCTATATTGTGCTGGCCACGCCTTTCATGATGACCTCGCTGACCCTCAACAACCAGTTGCGCCTGCAAGGCAACGCCCGCTTGGGCACCATCGGGCTGGTGTCGGGGGCGGTGCTCAACATCGGGTTCGATGCTTTGTTCATCGTAGGGCTGAAGATGGGGGTGGCGGGGGCGTCGCTGGCCACAGCCATCAGCCAGTTCATTTGCTGGATGCTGCTGCTGTGGGGCACCTCGCGACCCGAGAGCGTACACATCAGCCTGCGCAATTTCAGGCCTTCGGGTCGTGCCTACTATGAGATTCTCATGGGCGGGTTGCCTTCACTGTGCCGACAGCTTTTTAACTGCACTGGGGCCATCTGCCTCAATTATGCCGCTGCGCGCTATGCCGCCCCAGGAAGTGTGGCCTCGACGGTGGCTGCCTTCACCGTGGTTTCGCGCACCATGACCTTTGCCTACTCCTTTATGCTGGGCATCAATCAGGGCTTCCAGCCCGTGGCGGGGTTCAACTATGGGGCCAGACTCTACGACCGCGTGCGGAAGGCCTATCTGTTTGCCATGACGTTCTCGTCGCTGTTGCTGTTGACGGTGGCCGGGGTCATCTTTGGGCTGGCCCCACATATTATCAGTGCCTATCGCGACGAGGACCCCATGCTTTTGGACTTGGGCATTAGGGTGCTGCGCTATCAGTGCCTCACCTTTGGGCTGGTGGCCATACCGGTCACTACCAACATGCTGTTCCAGGTGATTCGTATGCCCATCCGCTCCACGCTGCTGAGCATCGGGCGGCAGGGACTGTTCTTCATCCCCGCGCTCTTCATTCTGCCCCATCTTATGGGGCTGCAGGGGGTGATGGTTACCCAACCCGTGGCCGATGTGGCCACTTTCCTCTTCAGCCTCCCCTTCATCCGCTGGATATTGAGCAGGCTGAAGGCCCAGGCCGCAGAGAGGTGATTCTTATTATTGCCGTTTGCAGTAGCGCTTGAATGGGCACTCGTAGGGGGTGTCGCATCGGTCGGACATGGGCATCTGGGGCTCCTCGTCAGATAATACTTGCTTGAATCGGGCTATGTTCTGCTCGATGAGGTCACAGGCGGCATTGGCCTGCGACATGAGGTCTTCCTTGGCAAAGCCGTTGCTGCCATCGTTATGGAGCAGGTAGAAGTGGTTCATGGTCAGCCCTGCGCAGAAGAGGTCTTGGGGTTGGATGGCATTGAGGGCGTGGCGAATGACATAGTACTGGATGGCTACATCGTTGCGGAAGGTGTCGCTGACGGCGGTGCTGTTTTTAACCTCATAGATGTCTATGGTGCCGTCGGCATGTTTGTGCACCACGTCGGCCAGCACCAACACATCGTTGTAGAGGAAACCGGCTTCGAAAAGGGCCACTTCGCCGGGCTTTTGCAGCAGTTCGGCAGTGAGGACGGGATAGCTGTCCATGCGGAAACGCAGGCGGGCACTGAGGTCTATGCCGCCCGCAAAGGTGTCCTTGAATGTCTTTTCGAAGGCACGGCCTTGGCGGAATTTGGCTAGTGTCTCGGGCGGATAGTAGGCCAGCCGGGGCTTGAACACTTCTAAGTAGAGGGCTTTCTCACACTGGAGGCCCCGGATGTATTTGGACTTGGTGAGGAGGTAGCTGTTTGCCATAGGGGTTATGATTTGTGGCGTAGCCGTTGGGCTACGTGACCTCTGTCGGGGTCGGGCTTGAAGTCGGTCAGGCGTTGGAGCAGCCGGTCGGGTTGCTCTTCTAGAATCAGGTATTTGGCATGGGTGAGGTTGTAGAAGCCTTCTTTTTCCATGTGCTCCAGCTGGGCCATCAGATGTTGGTAGAAGTGATTGGTGTCGAGCAGGCCAAGGGGCTTTTGGCTCAGCCCTAGCTGGTTGGCGACCATCACCTCAAAGGCTTCGTCCAGTGTGCCAATGCCGCCGGGGAGGGCCACGAAGGCATCGCTGTGGGCAATGAGGTATTCTTTCCGCTCGGCCATGGAGGCAACGCGCACCAACTCACTGACGGGCTGTGATTGGATAATCTCTTCGGAGAAGAAGGAGGGTATGACTCCCACCACATGGCCTCCTTCTTCAAGGGCGGCACTGCTCACGACGCCCATGAGGCCCAGGTTGCTGCCACCATAGAGCAGGGTATGCCCTTCCCGGGCAAGGCTTTTGCCCAAAAGGGTGGCGGCAGCGATGTATTGTGTGTTGCTGGGGCGCGAGGCTCCGCAAAAGACTGATATGTTCATGTTGTCTTCGTTTGTTGGCTGTACTTATTGTTTTTTGTAACTGTCTTTCCTCTCCTTCACCAATCAGGGGGCTGAGTGGGCTTTGGCGAGCGCTTTTTCTGGGTCAGCAGCAAGTGCGTGTCTGTCGCAGTTGCTCTTTGCGTGAGGATGGAATGATTTCTTCGTGATAGAAGTAGTTGACCACCACAGGGGGCTCACCGTGGCGGGCACGGATGCTGTCGTCGTTGCGCACATAGGGGAGGCCTTCGTCGGCACAGAAGTGGCGCATGTCGGCATCCAGCTCGCTCCAGTAGGTGCGGTCCTTGCGGGCGTAGATGTAGCGGTAGAGACCGTCCAGCTCGGGGTGGTGCTGGTGCACCCAGTCGAGGATGCGGCTGCGGTAGTCTCCTCGTAGGTTGAGGTTTTCGAGCCAAACGAGGTTGCACTGTCCCTTGGCACGACGTATGATGGCTTCGACATCGGTGATGCCGGGAAAGATGGGCGAGATGAAGCAGGTGGTGTCGATGCCCGCCTCGTAGAACTGGCGCATGGCCTCAAGACGCCGTTCGATGCTCGCACCGCGGTCCATCTCGCGACGGAATTCCTCGTCCAGTGTGTTGATGCTCCACGACACGCGGGCGTTCGGGAAGGTCTTGATTAAGTCCAAGTCGCGTAGCACGAGGTCGCTCTTGGTGGCGATGCTTATCTTGATGCCACTTCCTTGCAGTTGCTCAAGCAGAGTGCGGGTGCGTTTGTACTTGGCCTCACAGGGTTGGTAACAGTCGGTCACCGAGCCCAGGAAGGCCTCTTTGCCGGCATACTTCGACGGATTCTTGATGTCGGGCCATATTTTCACGTCTACAAAGTCGCCCCACGGCTCGGGGTGATTGGTGAATCGCTTCATGAACGAGGCGTAGCAGTATTTGCAGGCGTGAGCACAACCCACGTATGTGTTTACCGAAAAGTCACTCACCGGCAGGTTGCTTTTCGTCATCACGCTCTTGGTTTCTATCTCTTTGATGATCATATGCTATAAAAATAATTGGATCTGATGCTACGTTTGACTGTTTTTTTAGCTGCATTGGAGGTGCGGAATCTTAATAACGTTGCATGGCCTCGTAGAATACCCCATACAGAAAACCGTTAGGTTCCGCCAGGTAGTGTCAACGAAAACGCTGCAACTCAGCGTCCCGGAGGGATGTGACAATGAATAAGATTGGCAAAAATCAGTCATACTTTATATTAAAATGAAATAATTATATTATTATAAACGCCTTTAGTCTGGGTTTATTGCATCGGGTCTTTAAGATTTCTATTGTTGGTATGACTAGATGAGTATGGCGGTGAATATTTACGTGTGGCCTTCTGCTACGGCGATGAAAGGCTCGGAATGGATATAATACACAATACCCGAGGACAAGGCTTTGCGATTGTCCCTCCTCGGGTATGGTATTGCCCTTCAGGGTCTTTATTTTTTGAATGGCCCGAATGCGGACTGCTCGGTGAGCGGGTACCCAGTCTTTTTGCCTAGGTTCCAGTAGAGTTTGGAGCGGAAACTGAGGATGAAGACTGCGGCAAACCACGCTACGGCAATCGCCCAGTCGTACCAGACGAACTGCGAGCCATCGAAGACGCCGCCGAAGAAGTAGCAGCAGGCATTTATGTTTGCAGGAAGCCAATCTGTACACTTAGGTCATTGACCATTTTTTCTCTCACCGATTTTTAACCTTGTGCTGCCTTGCCGTATCAGACATAATATTTTCTTTGAATAAACGTTACGGTAAAGTTATGAAGCACAGAAAATCCGGGCTAATGGACAAATTTTAGGCT
>DFDY01000156.1 GCA_002368955.1 Bacteroidales bacterium UBA3816 | reverse complement strand
TAAGGTATTTTAAAATCTATCGTTGGCCGTGGCTTCCTGCCACGGCTTTTTTTGTTCGCTCTAGTACAAAGTATGACTGATTCTTGCTCGTATTTTTCAATGTGGCGTGTCTTCGACACGCTGAGTAGTAGGGGTTTCGCAATCCCCTCACTGCGCTCCCGTTGGTCGCTTAGTATGGGGTTATTGAGATTCAGTCTCTTCGAGGCTGCTAAAAATCAGTCTTTTATCAAACTAGAGCCTTTGGGTTTAACCTTCTTTGTTCAACGGAATGGCTTTGTAACACCGCTGCCACCACCTATTTTCTCACCTTTCATTTTTTTTTATTATCTTTGCACCATGAAATCGCCCAAAGAAATTACCGTTGAGCAGTGGCTTATGCGCCTGACTCAGGAGATTATAGACTTTACCCCCGAACAGGGAGACTTGCCCCTGCGTGTGATTAACGACCTAATCAACGACAAGGAAATTCAGGCCGTGCAGGACTATGCCAACCGGGTTTCCATCTCTCGCTTGGGGTTCAACGACCACGGCCCCGTCCACATGCGCACCGTATGCCACAACGCCCTCAAGATGCTTAAGCTTCTCTTCAACGCCGGCATCCCCACCACACTGCAACAAGACCAGATGGGTACCTTCGACGATAGTGTCACCGCTGTGGCCTTAGCGGCATTCTGTCATGATTTCGGCATGACCATTGGGCGTCAGGACCACGAACTCTACTCCGGCATCCTGGCCTACAATATCATTGACCGCATCCTGATGAAGAACCTCCCCGACGAGAAAGACCTCATGCGCCGCGTGGTCATCCGTTCCACCGCCATGGAGGGCATCCTCGGTCACATGGGCACCCGCAAAATCCATTCCATCGAGGCCGGCCTCATCCTCATAGCCGATGGGTGCGACATGACCAAAGGCCGTGCCCGCATCCCTATTGGCATTCATTCGGCCCCCAAGATGGGCGACATTCATAAGTACTCGGCCAACTCCATTGACAAAGTCACTATCCAGAAAGGCACCAGCCGCCCCATACAGATTGTAGTGGAGATGTCCGCCGAGGTGGGTTTCTTCCAAATCGAAGAAGTGCTTCTGCCCAAGATTAATTCCAGTCCTGCCAAAAACCTCATTGAACTTTACGCAGGGGTGAAGGGACAGGAGCAGAAACGCTATATCTGATAGCGGTTCTGTCGGCAAGTCCTTCTAAAGGTTTTCAAACCAGGGTATACTTCAACCCAAATCGGTCGTTAGGCCGACATTTCAATCTATTTTTTAGGGCTGTTTATACCATATCAGCATTTCATTATGTTCCATGACGTTACTTGGACTCGGCAGAGCAAGCAAGCTTCCTCTGCTCTCGCTTTGCGTAACGTTCGGCATCTTGGCCACATCCCTGTCTCGTCGTAGCCCGCTACGCCTTCCCCAGCGGTGTGACCCATATGCTCGGAACAAATACTAGTCTGTCATAAACCCTAATGACCGATTGGGGTTCAAATTATAGATGGCAGGTAGGGGACTTCTCGTCCTCACAATTAGTACATGCCAGTTCCCTTTTCAGTCGATGTCTCTACCGCAGCAGGTTGCGCTTGAGGAAATCCTCCATCGTTGTTTTTTCTTTCACCACTTCTGGCAGTGCTTTTGCCTCTGGCTGTTCCAGCACCTCGTGGTGTTCCTCGTGGTCATGTTCGTGCTCATGAGCCTCGCCGTGTGCATGGACGTGAGTGTGGTCATGGACAGGCACTTCGCTGAGGAACCGCCATGTGGTGTCCGCCATGTCGGGGAGCAAGTTTCTGTCGTGACCGGTCACGCTGGCGAGGTAGTGCCAGGTATAGTTTGTCAGGTAGTCGGCACGGCTGACCACCGGCTGAGTCCAATTTCCCTCGCAGCGGCTCACAAAGCGTGCCACCGCATATTCGTCCTGCCCTGTCAATAGGCAATAGTCTAGATGTTCATAGGTTATCTCCATCGGGATGGTCCGCACCGACGACCGAGACAGCCTTTCTGCCGCGCGGCCGGCCAAGGTGTCCATCAGCTCCAAGTCGGGCACAAAGCCCTCCTTCACCGTCCATAGGCGGCTACCAATCGCATGCATGCTGTGGGCTGTTGCTGCTGTGCCGAAAGCCCCACGCTGGCACCCTCTCAGGGTCACGTGCCCGTCGTTGTCCTCGGCTGTGCTGTATCTAATCAGTTCCTCCTCAATCCTCACTACCTGATAGCCTTTCATCTCTATGGGAAAGCAGTTGTAGGCGCCCGTGAGCAAATGGATGATGGAGTCCGTGGCATCGAGGTGCTCCTCCAACTGGAACATCAGTTGTTGCTGAAAATGCGAGGCCATATTTGTTCTCACCAAAGGGTCGTCCCATTCCACCACGTTCTTCACCCCATATTTCATTATGTTCTTCTTCTGCGTCTTCCCTTGGGGGTTCTTTGCGGTTGGGGCCTTCATCCAGGAGCCGTCTTCCCTTGTGGGGTGCGGCAGGCCCAGAGCCATTTCCATCTCCCCTATGTGGCTCAGCACCTTGTTTCTGGTGCAGCCAAACAGGGCCACCTTGGCACCCACGACGAGGCCCTCCTCACCGCCCACAGGCGTGGCAATAGAGGCATGACAACCGCCCACATGGCGCACTTCCAGCTGTCCGCGACGCATCCCACGGTTGCGGCCCGAAAGCTGAAATACAGTACCCTTTTCGATGCGGGTCGCTGCCAGCGAGTAGCCGGGTCTGTCGTCCACATAGTGGCCTTGGTAGTAAAATTTCTCGCCATAGGCATTGGCGGCCTCCTGTGGGATGCCGCTAGTGGTCTTGACGTTGAGGACTTGCATGCCGAAAGCCACATTGCCTTCCTGCGCCACGCCCACAATCTCGCCTACCACCTCGTCGAGGTTCACGGCCACCGGGCCGAAAGTCAGCGAATTGTACTGCTCCGGACAGGCTATCACCTCCAGGGTCAGGCATTGGGGCAGCTGTCCGATGCGCAGCAATATCTCCTGGTCGTCGGTCATGAGGCAGAAGAGGGTGTCGTTCTGCATTCGTACCGACTGAGGCGTGCGCACCTGATAATCAAAGGCCGACACCACGGGATAGAGCTCCTTCGTCTGCAGCAACTCCTGTCCGCACACCTGGAGCGAACCATAATAGCCATATTTGTCTATGGTCACCGACAAATCTCCGGCCTTCCAATGCACTGGTTGCCCCATGGCCGCTGTCAGTGCAATCATAAAACCAAACAATAAAAATATTCTTTTCATAAGTGTCAATCAACTATATATCTTGTGCAAATGCCTGTGGCTTATGCCTCGTAGAGTTCAATGGGCAAGTCATCGGGGTCGCTGAGGAAGAGGAATCGCTTGCCGGTGAATTCGTCAATTCTGACGTCCTCGTGTGCAATTCCAAGTGATTCCAATTCCCGAATCGATTCATCGAGATTGTCCACGGCGAAAGCCAAGTGTCGCAGGCCGGCAGCCTCGGGTTCAGAAGGGCGGGGTGGGGGTGTGGGGAATGAAAACAGCTCCACCACATATTGGTCGCCCAGCCCTAGGTCGGTCTTGTAGGACTGCCGTTCGGGGCGGTAATGTTCGGCAAGGACGCTCAGCCCCAGCACATGGGTGTAAAAGTCAAGGCTGCGCCGATAGTCGGAGCAGATGATGGCAATGTGATGTACTCTTTTTAGTTTCAGCATATGGTTATAATGGGTCTTGTTCGATGAGTTGTAGACGTTTGACCATTGGCGATAGCATAGCTGTCGTCGAGATTTTGAATGAGTCGGTTTAGGATTTCACACAGGTGGTTGGTGATTTCCCATGGGACGCCGTAAGTCAATGGAAAAGCGGTCGGGGTGGTTATGAATTCGCTGAGCATAGACTAGGGTGTTGTTTTTATTTCTTCGCAGAGCCATCCGGCGGGCGTGCTGCCCAGTGTGGCAGCAACGACGAAGCGGTTGCCCCCTTCGGTCAGTTTCAGTTTCCTTTGCAGCTCGGTGGCGGGCATGGGGTAGTTGCGCGTGACCACATGTGCCTTGTGGTCGGGCAGGAGGGGGGCTATCTTCTTGGCGTTGAGCGGCACCTCCGTCAGCACGTGAAAAGTGCGCCCGGGGAAATCCTCTATTAGCCGGTCGGCGGTGTATAGGTGTGTGTTGCGTGCCAGTTTGTCCAGGCCGTATCGGGCGCTGACCAGTCTGAAGCCGCCCCCTTTCATGATGGCGGCATTGGGCTCGTAGAGATAGGACCCCATGCGGGTGGCAAAGGTGGCGGCAGCGTCGCTCTCCTCCGCTGGTCGGAAAGTGAAGCCAGCGGGTGCTGCCGGTCCGATTTCCACACAATGGAAGGTCAGTTCAGGAGCTGTCGGCGAGGGCCGAAGGTCTCCGGGCAGCACAAAAAGCACCTCCTTGCACTCGTTGTGCAGTGCCACAACATGCACCTCGGCGACCTCCCCTAGCTGCAGGAGGGCCTGGTGGATGTCAATCATGGGCGAGGCTTTCACCATCAGGTGGCGGCAACGGCTGCGCAGCAGCTCCAGATTGTCCAACAGATTGGGCGTGCAGTCCTCAAAGGCTGCCACTTTTCGCCCTTGACTGTCGCGCCGTGCGGGGTCTATGAAAAGAAGGTCGAAGGTGCCGTCATGGGATTGCAGAAAAGCCACGCAGTCGCCCCTGTGGCATTCTACGTTTGCTACCCCAAGGCATTGCAGGTTCCGCTGAGTGAGGGCAAACAGCTCTGTGTCCAGTTCAAAGTAATCCCCCTGGCGAGCCTTTGTGGACAAGAAATAGGTGTCCACCCCCATGCCGCCTGTCAGGTCGGCAAAGGTGTGGCAATTCAGTGCCTCGAACAGCGTGGCCTTATAACGTGCCGTGGCTTCCGACGAGCTCTGCTCGCGGTTGAGGCGTGGCGGAAAGAAATAATCGGCGCAATGGGCAAGCGTCGGCCATTTGGCCGACGCTTGCTTCATGCCTTCCATCTGCTGGGCCACCAGCCGCAGGTCAACCGCCGGAAACCGCTCCTGTTGCAGCAGCAGTCTCAGCGGCTCCTCCCCTTGGTGGTCACGGGCAAAGGCTATTATTTCTCCCAAGGAGTCCATCAATAGACGCCCTCTTCGTGCAGTTTTCTCAGGCGCTCCACCACCATGGGGCGGTCTTCCTTGTAGGTCACGCCGAACCATTGCGCCGTGGTCTTCAGCACCTTCATGGTGGCACTGCCGTTGTTGATGAACGTGTTGACGGCAAAAGGTATGTAGTATTCCGATTTCATCTCCTGGCCGTGTTCCTTCAGCCAGTCCACAAACAGCTTCTCGCTCTGTTCCAGATAGTCGGGCGTGAAGCCGAACAGGTTCATCGAAACCGTCGTGTCGGGGGCCAGGGGGTGCATACTTCCGTCGGCATCCTTAAACTCGATGGTCCCTTGGGCGTTGCGGCCGATGCTGGTACGCTCCGTCATGCCCACCAAGTGGCCGTTGGCGTCGATGTTGCACACGCCGCGCGACACCGTGCCGTTCTCGCTGAGCGTGTTCTCCAGGCGGTAGCCCACCATGCAGTACTGCCCCTTGGCGTTCTCCAGGTTGCGCAGATACTCGCCTATCACCATAAAGCCGTCGCGCCCATAGAAGTCGTCGGCATTGATGATGGCGAAAGGCTCATGTATGGCCTCTTTGGCCATCAGGATGGCATGATTGGTGCCCCAGGGCTTCTCGCGCCCTTCCGGAACCGTAAATCCGGCAGGCAGTTTGTCCAGCTCTTGGTAGACATACTCCACCTCGATGCGGTTGCCAAAATGCTCTGCGTTGATTTTCTGCTTAAACTCTTCGGCAAAACTGTGGCGGATGACAAACACCACCTTGCCAAATCCGGCGCGGATGGCGTCGTTGACGGAGTAGTCCATGATGATTTCACCATTGGGACCCACGCCGTCCATCTGTTTCAGCCCGCCGTAGCGGCTGCCCATTCCGGCAGCAAGAACTAATAATGTAGGTTTCATATTGATTTATTTATTGTTTATATTTCAACCAAGTTATTTTCTGTGTTGTTGGAAGAAGTCCTTCAGCAGCTGCTCACATTCCTCCTTCATCAGGCCGTTCTCCACCACCGTCTTGGGGTGCAGCATGGCGCGGCCCAGCCGCTCAAACCCCCGTTTGGGGTCGCTGGCACCGTACACTATGCGCCCTATTTGGGTCCATCCCGCTGCCCCGGCACACATCACGCAGGGCTCCAAGGTCACATACAGCGTGCAGTCCGTCAGATATTTTGCACCCAGGTGGTTGGTGGCAGCGGTGAAAGCCAGCATCTCGGCGTGGGCCGTCACGTCGTGCAGCCGCTCGGTATTGTTGTGGGCACGGGCAATGATGCGGTCGCCGCTGACGATGACCGCCCCCACCGGAATCTCATCCTCCTCAAAGGCGGCCTTGGCCTCGCGCAGAGCCTGCTGCATATAGAACTCGTCTGGATGGTCAAAGATGGACATGTCGGCGCGTTACATTTTGTGGTAGTCTTCGGTGAACAGTTTGGGCTGACCCGCCTCGAAATGATAGCGGCGGTGAGTGATGACAATCTGCGATTGGTCATACTGGTATGACTCTATCGTGGGCACCAGGTGCCCGTAGAAGGGCGTAAACTCGTGCCACGCGCGCCAGTCAATGCGCTGCGCGTTCTTGTAGGGTTTGCCGTCGCCGTAAATATGTTCCTGCTCGGTGAGCATAAACAGCAGGCCGCTCTCCACCTCAAAGAAGTAGTAGCGGTCAAACATCTTGGGCGACGACACAAAGATGCGGTGCACCGCCTTGTTGTCTAACGTAAATCTCCCCGCATACGATACCTCGGCCCCTTTGGTACGCCAGTCGTATAGTGCCCCGCGCACATCCAGCGGCATCGTATATTCATAGAAAGTTATTTGCGCTATGTCCTGCCATGCGCGCACTTTGTTCTGAAAACGGCGAAACAGCCGCTTGCCGTCGCTGTAGTAGCCCTCTTGCATCATCCCGTCCTGCCACATCTCTATGCGCACCCGGCGGTTGTTCATGTACCAGTGATACACCTTCATTGTGTCCTCCGGGTGGCTTCGGTCCACCACATACGATTCCACGCACAGCATGCTGTCTCCCAGCAGGGGGGTGAAATCAATTGTCCGCAAATAGGTGTCTATAATTCTGGCAGCCAGCAGCGTGTCGCCCTGTTCGGCAGGGGTTGGCTGGTCCGTCTGTGCCTGCAGCGATGTCAGCAGGCCAAGGGTCATGAGGGTGAACAAAATCTTTTTCATGTTGTGTGTTTATGTGGTCAAAGCGGATTGCTTCTGGCGGGGATGGCGATGGGGAAATTCAGCTGCTCCACCTCCTTCATCGGGTCCATGTGGAGCTCTACCTCCACCCCAAACTTGCCTATGATGGCGGCCAGCTGTGCCTCGGCATCGTCGGACATAAGGGTCTGATACAGCTCGTCGAAAGTGGTGCGGTAGTGGAATCGCTTGTAGACATCCATGTAGGTGCCTTGGAAACTGCGGTTGAGCACCTTCACATATATCAGCACCGAGTCGGGCGTGAAACGGGCGCGGGCCAGCTCGATTACCTTGGAGGCGCTCAGCCATACTATGCTGTCTGCCTGTATGCGAATTTGGCCGTTGGCCGTGTATCCCTCGGCCGAGCCGGTGAAGTTGGCGGTGTAGTAGCGGGGCGTGTAGTGCGGAACCGTTCCGGGGGTCTCCTCTACGGACGGTGACGGCGGGACGGGGCGCGAAGCCTCCCGCTGGCTTCGGCAGCCGGCTGCCAGCAACAGCAACGCCAGGACGGCAGCAAAAAGGCGGTTTATTGACATTTCTCTTTCAGGGTTTGATTAAGTTCTTTCACTCGGTTGTCCCCGGGGGCCACCATTTGGCACCGCTCCATGTAGCGGTTTGCCTGCTCGCAGTCGCCTTGTTCGGCATAGCCCTCCACCAGCACCAAGTAGGGCAGCAGGTGCAGGGGGAACAACTCGGCTGCCTCGTGGGCGTGCTCCATCAGGGCGGCATTGCCCTTGCCCGCCATGCTCTCGCAAACCAGCAGGGCCTCCCACACCTCGTAGCGGCTCTTGTCCTCGGCCAGTTTCAGCGCAAACTGCTCTGCCGCCTCGCCAAAACGCTCCTGCGAGGCCAGTATCTGGCCATAGAGAAAGGCGTGCTCGCTGCTGCCCGCGCACTGCTGCGCTATGGTGTCGGCCAGCAGCAGGCAGGGCTTGCTGTAGGCCATGAAAAAGCTCTTGTTGTGCAAAAACTCCACCAAGTAGGTCAGTCTATCGCTGCAGCTCACCTCCCTATTGGTCAGCCCCAGCCGCGCATGGCGGTAGCACTGTTCCAAGTTGCCCATGTCCAGGTAGCACGAAGCCAGTGAAATGTGAATGTTCTCATCCTCGGGATTGCTTTCCAGAATGCGGTTATAGTATTGTAGGGCCTTGCCATAGTTCTTCTCTTTCATATAGGTCTCGGCCAAGATGGCGTTGTAGCGGCTCTCGTTGGGCATGGCCTCGGCCAGCTTTTCCAACTCCTTGCGGGCCTTCTCCGGCTTGTTCAGTGCCGACCACAACTTCTGCTTCTGTAGCGACACCGCCTCCGTCACCCCGAAACGTTTTTCCACGCGGTCGAGCACCTCTATGCTGGCCGTTACATTGCTGGACATCAAATAGGCATTGGAGAGGTCGTAATAGAGGTCTGGTCGGTTGGGGTTGCGGCGCACGATGTCTTCCCACGTGGCCGTCAAGTTCTTCGCATCGTGCTGACGCTCGTAGATTTGCGTCAGCTGCAACTCGTACCACAAGTTGTCGCTCTGCGCGAGGAAAGCCTGCTGCGTGTGGCTCAGGGCACTGTCCAGCCACCCCACTGCCAGGTAGATCTTGCCCAACTCGTAGTGCGCCGGCGCGTAGCCGGGGTTCTCCTTCAGTATCTTTTGGTAGGCCTCTACCGCCTCCTGCGGCTTGCCTATCAGCAACTGTGTAGTGGCCTCTATCTGCGCGGCCTCAGTCTTCAGCTGCGCCTCCGTCACCTCCACTAGGGGCTTGCGCTGAAAGCGCGTGTCTGCCGGGGCGCTGCTCTTGGGCCGAGAGGCGCAAGAGGCACATATTAATAGTATGGATAAAATATAAATTTTATTTTTCATTCACATTCGTTTATCATTTCTTACTAACTCCTTTTTTCGTTTTTTATTGCATCGAGTCACATTTTATTTCTCTAGCCCCCACGCTATCGGCTTTTTCCTTCTCGGCTATTCCGACGCTGTCTCGCCGTTTCCAAAGCGACTCGGTAGCGTCGGGGTATGGTTCAGGAAGTGGTGATGTAACGGGTTGTCAGTGGGTGGTGGATGTGTGGATGGTTGTGATAATGAGGCTTTTCTGCAACCTATTGATTTCCAAAGGGCCTCGGCGGGGGAAGAGACTGAAGGGCAGCCGGTGGCAGTCGTTAGGCAGGTAGGGGGCGGCCGCTATGTGGACGCCATCACCTGCACACCCCCTGTCGCCGCCTAAATTCTAAAAATCTCAAAAAACTCAAAAAAATTTCTCTATGTCAAAAAAATGCTATATATTTGCAACGATTTAATGAAAGTGAATAAACCCTCTAAGCAATGACGCAAGAATTTGTGGATGAGAGTTTTGAAGCATATAAAGTGAAAATTTAATTATTCATCAAAATTACAAACAACAATGAAAAAAACATTAATGGTTCTAACTTTCGCCCTGTGCGCTACCTTTGTTTTCGCACAGACGGCTACTCCTCGCATGAAGGAGTTCAAAGCTCCCACCACGGCAGCCCAGGTCCAGAACGACTACAGCAGCTCCCTCTTCACCAAGGATGCTACCCCTCTCGTTTCTGTTGACTTCTCCCATGCCAACAGTGGCTACTCCACCGGCACTGTCACCGGCGGTCTCGAAGGCCACACCGAGAACTACACTTTTGCCACTTGGCGTCGTATTGCCAATGTTGATGATGCCACCCTCACCGCTGAGGCCGAGACCTATTCCGCATTGGCTGCCAACTACTTCGGCGGTATTCAGGACTTTGTCACCGGCCTGCGGAACTATCTTGACACCTCTGTTTCTTCGGCCGAGAATGGTTTCATGATGATGTCTCTCTATGACCAGCGTACTCCTTACTCTGGCAACTTCAACGCTTTCATCCGCATCGACAACATCGACGCTACTGATGCCGGCGTTATCGATGTCAACTTCTATCAGTTCTATCGTAAATACTACGATTACTGCTACGTTGACTACTCCATCAACAATGGCAGCAGCTGGAACGAATTGGAAATCAATGTTACCGGTATTGATATTGATGTCAACGGTCAACTCCGTGGTTTCGTCACCTACACTCTTCCCACCGCTGCCGCCGGTCATAATGTTTCCATCCGTATCCGCTACAAATCTCTTGACGCTAACCGTAATGCCTACGGTTACTTCTGGGCCCTTGACGATGTGACTGTCACCGCTGGCCCCCAGAACCGTTTCCGCACCTATGCTCAGGAATATGTTGAGGGTAACTATGCCATGGTTCCCCAAGGCTTGACCATCAACCCCGCTTGGTACTCCACCATTCTCAACACGGGTTATGAGGATCAGACCAATGTGCAGGCTAAGATCTACCACATGGACGCTGCCGAACAAACCACCCTTATCGACTCCTACAACAACGGTAACCTCCCCACCGACACCCGCATCTCTGTCATTGCTGACCGCGCTGGCTGGATGCTTGCCGACTCTCTTGAATATCGTGGCTGGTATGGCTACATCGACGGCACCGCCCACGGCACCGGTATGCCTTTGCCCACTGCTACCGCAGGTGACAACTTCATGTTTGCACAGGTTTCAACCGACAGCACCACTGTCAACTACGACACCATGTACTATCAGGTGACCACCCCCAACAGCAGCAACGAGTACCGTTGGGCCCACGATAACGGCCTGCTCATCTACAGCCCCTACAACTACTATGTCTTTGGTTATGTCTACGTTGAACCCAACTGGTATGTGACCAGCGATCCTCAGGATGTTGAATTCTATAACACTGGTTATTGGGTTACCAACCGTTACACTACCGATCAGACTGTTCCCGAAGGCTGGGTTGTTAAAGGCGTTGAAATCGTTGCTTCTCCTGTAGAAGGTTACCACGCCACTGGTGCTAAACTTTCTGCAGTTCTCCTTTCGGATGCTTACGAAGGCAATTCTGTTAGTTTCGCGAACGTTGCTACTGGTGCTAATGTGAAAACCGTCACCGATGCCGACGTCAATGACAGCAACGTGATTGGCCGTAACAGCAATGGCTATCTGCAGCAGGGCCAGTACAACACCGTCTACATCCCCTTCCCCGAGCAGCCCGCTCTTACCCCCAATACCGTCTACCGTATTGGCTATGCTATCGAGGAGCCCTCTTTCTTCGCAGCCGCTCAGGAGGCTCAGGGCTACTATCGCATGGCTTCTCCCACCCGCGAAGGCTATGACACCATCATCTACTTTGCCAACAACGATGCTACTGCCAAGTATGCTAACTTCTTTACCCCCAACCAGTATCAGGTTCTTATCAATGACCCCATTCACACTGAACGTACTACCGCTTTTGCTAGTGCTTATGAGGCATACAATCCTATGATTCGTATGATTGTCGGCCCCGCAACTGAAGTGGTTCGTCACAATATTCAAGTTAGCTGCGAGAACACCGAGGGTGGCACTGTTTACTATGCTGGTCGTGAAGTCTGCGGTGAGACCGTTACTCCTGCTCAGGGTGGTTCCGCTACTTTCACCGCTGACTGTGCTTTTGGTTTCAAAGTTGCCCATTGCATTGTCGACGGTCAGGAAGTTCAGCCCTGGAATGAAGACACCGAGGAAGGCGACCCCAACTATCATATGTACCATGACTCCGTCACTAACATCTGGAGTGCTTCCTACACCTTTGCCAACATCAATGCCGACCACACTATCCAGTATACTTTCGAGGAGTACCAAGTTTCCATCGACCCCGTTGCTGCTAACGTTCGCCTCAACCTCCAACCCAACCCCGCTACTTCTCAGGTCAACCTGAACATCGAGGGTGTTGAAGGCATGGTCAACTGCATGCTCATCGACATGAGCGGCCGTGTGGTTTACAACCAGAACCTCAATGCTGCTTCTGCTCAGACCATCAATGTCAGCAACCTGGCCAAGGGTGCTTACTTTGTCCGCGTCACCAACGACAAATTCAGCAAAGTTGAGAAACTGATTGTTCGCTAAGCTTTAGCTTACTTCATACTACTTTAAGCACAGGATGCGCATGCATTCTGTGCTTTTTTTTTAATGATTATCCGCATTTGCCGTAAAGAAGCCTCGAAGAATTGAGAATTGGGATTTGAGAATTGAGAATTGGCTTCCGCATCTGGATAATTCTCCCTTCTCCTTTCTTCATTCTCAATTTCGAAGTGCCACGGAGAATGAAACGACCTCGCCTATGTGCCAATTGCGGATAATCATTTTTTTTTGTATGAAAGGTTTTGCCATATCAAAATTTTTTTTTATCTTTGCGGTGTTGTTTCGGCTTGAGTAGTGTTGGATTACTGCGCTTTAATTTTTGGTGCTTCAGTGTTCTACATATTTATTTCAGCCGTTTTATGTATTAATTAAAAAATGGCATAACTATGAAAAAGACCCTTTTACTTCTCGTTTTTGCCTTGTGTGCATCTATTGCTTATTCTCAGTCTGCATCCCCCTACCACAAGGCTACGAAGGCTCCTTCACGTGTCCTTCCGCAGTCGAAAGTCTACGGCACTTCGCTGTTCACTAAAGATGTGACACCGATTGCCTCAGTTGACTTCTCTGCCCCCGACCAAGGCTACTCGACAGGTATCATCACTGCCGGTGTAGAGGCCCACGGTCAAAACTATGAATTCGCCACTTGGCAACGCTGGCCTAATATCGACTTCAATACTATATCCCAGGCCGCCATTACCTACAGACATTTGTTTTCTTTCCTTTTTAATGGCTCCATCGATTATTCCCGTTTCAGTTCCTATTTCGACACTTCGATTTGTTCTTCCTATAACGGCTTTATGATGATTTCGCCGTTTGAACAACAGACTCCCTATTCGGGCAATATCAATGCATTTATCCGTTTTGACAGTATCGATGCCACCCAGGTTCAGCTTTTGGAGGTATCTTTCTTTCAGCTGTTCCGCAAGTACTATGATAACTTCTATGTAGACTATTCAACCGACGGTGGCACCACTTGGGAACAGATGGAGATTAACGTCGACGGCATTGATGTGTCGTCCAGCTCCATGCCGAGAGGTGTGTTCAGATTCACTCTGCCTGCCTCTGCAGCCGGTCATATGCTTTCGGTACGTCTGCGCTATAAGTCGCTCGATTCAAACCGTCCATCCTACGGTTATTTCTGGTGCATTGACGACGTCAGTTTCTGTGCGGCTCCGATGAATGAAATTCACACTTACGCCCAGGAATATGTCGAGGGCAACTATGCCATGATTCCTCAAGGCATGACGATCAACCCCGCCTGGTACTCTACCATTCACAATTCGGGTTATCTGGACCAGTCCAATGTCCAAGCCAAGATCTACCACATGGATGCCGCCGAGCAGACCACTCTTATCGATTCATATAACAATGGCAATCTGCCCATCACAACTAGAATGTCTGTCATTGCCGACCGTGGCGGTTGGTTGAACACAGAATCGCTTGATTATCGCGGCTGGTATGGCCTCATTGACCATACGGCGCATGGTGTTGGCATGCCCTTGCCCACCAGTTCGCTGGGCGATAACTTTGTGTTTGCTCAAGTGGCTTCGGACAGCCTTTCGGTCAACTACGACACCATGTACTATCAGGTGACTGCTCCCAATGGCAACAATGAGTACCGCTGGGCCCATGACAACGGGGTGCTGGCCTACACCCCTTTCAACCACTATGCTTTTGGCTACAACAACCATATCTCGAATCTTCAGGACGGCTGGTTTGTGAGCGACGATGCTGAAGAGGTGGGCTTTTATCGGCCGGGCTATATGGTCACCTCACGCTATACCACTGACCCTGTCGTGCCCGAGGATTGGGTTATCCATGGGGTTGAGATTGTGGCTTCGCCTGTCGACTTGTACCACAGTACTGGGGCTAAGATTTCGGCTGTGCTCATTGTGGATTCTATGTCGGGCGAGAATGTGGATTTTAAGACGATATATACTGGTGCTAACATGAAGACCCTCACCGATGCCGACGTTAACGACAGCAACGTGATAGGCCTAAACAGCAATGGCTACCTACAGCAGGGCCAGTACAACACTATCTACATTCCTTTCCCCGAACAGCCCGCCCTCAGGCCCAACACTTCGTTCCGCGTGGGCTACACCCTTGAGGAGACTGCCTTTTTCCTTTCGGCTCAGGAGGCGCAAGGATGCTACCACATGGCTCATCCCACCCTTGAGGGCTATGACACTGTCATCTATTTCGCCGACAACAGTTCCACCGCCAAGTGGGCGCACCATTTCACTCCTAACCAGTATGAGGTGTTAGTCTATGATCCCTCTTATGATAGCATGGTAAGACCTTACATCTGGGCGGGTGCTTTTACGGACTACAGTCCAATGATTCGGTTGATAGTCGGCCCCAGCCGCCCCATTACACGGCAGAATGTGTCGGTGGAGTGCGAGAATGGGATGTATGGCCGTGTGCTTTTCAACGGTGAAGAGGTTTGCGGAACGACCTTGACTCCTGCCCAAGGAGGCTCGGCCACCGTTGACTTGGAGTCCCTTTCTGGGAACGCCATTGCGCATCTCTTTGTGGACGGCGTTGAGGTGCAGCCGTGGGGGGATGAGACGATGGCTGCTGGAGACCCGAATTACCGCCTTGAATATGATAGTGATTCAGCTAAATGGATAGGTCGGTATACCTTTGCCAATATCCAGACCGACCACTCCATCAGGGTTGTCTTTGCAGAGCATGTCTCGGTTGACCCCGTCGCTGCCCATGTGCGGGTGAGCCTCCAACCTAATCCTGCTTCGACCCGGGTTAACCTGACTGTTGAGGGGGCTGAGGGTAAGGTCAACTGTATGCTGATTGACATGAGCGGACGTGTGGTTTACGACCACGATTTCAACTCGGCAGCTGCACAGACCATTGATGTGAGCAATCTGGGCAAGGGTGCCTACTTTGTCCGCATCACCAACGATAAGTTTAGCAAGGTTGAGAAATTGATTGTCCGCTAGGCTTTTTGGGTGGATGAATAGAAGGGCCCGCCTCGAAGAGACGGGCCCTTTGTTTTGCTCCTATTTCTGTTGCAGAAGTGGTGTTAAAGGATGTTGCCTAGCTGCTCTTTTATCTTCTCTAGTTCGTCCTTCATCTGCACTACGATTTTTTGTATTTCTACGTGGTTGGCTTTGGAGCCGGTGGTGTTGATTTCGCGACCCATTTCCTGGGCTATGAAACCGAGTTTCTTGCCGCTGCCTTCTTCGTTCTGCATGGTGTGGCGGAAGTAGTCTATGTGTTTTTGCAGTCGGATTTTCTCTTCGGTGATGTCGAGTTTCTCTAGATAATAGATGAGCTCCTGTTCGAAACGGTTCTGGTCGATTTCCTTGATGGCACTTTCGGCATAGTATTTGCGGATGCGCTCCTTGGCGGTGTCGATTCGCTCGGTTTCATACTGGGGTATTTCGGCCAGTTTTTTCTCTATCAGGTCCACATGCTTGACGAAGTCTTGCTGCAAGATTTCACCTTCGTGGAGACGGGTTTTGTCCACCTCGGCGATGGCTTCTTGTAGGGTTTGCTCCACCAGCTGCCAGTCGTCGTCGCTCAGTTCTTCGGTGCTTTGGGTTTCCCACACGTCCGGCAGGCTGATGATGGTTTCGAAGATGTGCTTGTCGGAGCAGTTGAGACGGTCTGCCAGCTGGGAAAGCTCTTGGTAGCGTTGGGCCACGAGAGTCTGGTTGATTTGGCTGGCACAGGCCGCGTCGCTCTCTTCGGTTATGAGGACTTCCACTTTGCCGCGCTCCAGCTGGTTGAGGAGGTTGCGAATTTCTATATCATGGGAGTGTAGGATGGCAGGGGCTTTGACTATCAGGTCAAGGGCCTTGCTGTTGAGGGTCTTGATTTCTATGTTGATTTTGCGGTTGGTGATGGTGCATTGCTTTTTGGCAAAGCCAGTCATTGATTTCATGGTGTAGCTGTTGGGATTTCTTTGATGATTTCTTTGAATTTGGGAGTGGCGTGGGTCTTGTATTCACCGTGGTCGTCGTAGATGAAAAATACGGCCTGTATGTCTTCGTCTTCAGGGTGCTCGGCGATGAACTGAAGGGATTTCTCCAGTCCCATGACCATGAAGGAGGTGGCCATGGCATCGGCATACCACGACTGACGGCTGACCACCGAGACGCTGAGGAGGGAATGGCTCACGGGGCGGCCTGTGGAGGGGTCGATGGTGTGGGAGTAGCGCACGCCGTCTTCCTCGTAATATTTGCGGTAGTTGCCAGAGGTGACAACCGACCGGTCGTTGAGGAGGATGGCGGTCTCTATCTCCTTTTGGCTGTATTTGGTTTCAGCTGGCCGCTCTATGCCCACCGTCCAGCTGTCGCCATTGGGCTTACGGCCTTTGGCTATCACTTCGCCGCCCACGTCTATCAGGTAGCTTTCCAGACCCAGGCGGTCGAACAATTGGGCAATGAGGTCGGAGGTATAGCCCTGGGCGATGGCATTGAAGTCGTATTCTATCTGGGGCAGTTTGCGAAGGGCGTAGATTCCGGTCTGGGGGGTGGGGGAGAGGACGGTGCTGTCCTGATGAATAAAGGAGAGGATGCTGTCGATTTGCCGGTCGCTGATGTCCTCGCGGTTCTTGAATCCAAAGCCATAGAGGTTGACGAGGGTGCCTATCTTGCAGTTGAAGGCTCCGTGGGTGTAGCGGTTTATCTGTAGCGATTTGCGTAGGATATCGCAGAACATTTCGCTCACCAGAGTGTCTTCGTTGCGATTGACCCGTCGGATGAGAGAGCTGTCGACCCAGAGGTTGGCGGTGAGGTCGAAATCGTGCAGGAGCGAGTCTATCTGGGGTTGTAGGTTGCGCTGCTGGGCATCGTAGTAGGCGATGCTGTAGTAGGTTCCCTGGGTCTCTCCTTGTAGGCGTATGGGCTGTGGGCTCTTGTTGCCACAGGCAGCAAACAGGAGGGCGGTCAGAAGGAGGAGGCTGAATTTGTTCATGCTTTTGATTTACTAAAAAGCGTCCGACACTTGGGTGCCGAACGCTTTGTTTAGGGATAGTTACCCTTGTGGGGCAACCCTATTTGGTGATAACAAATTTGCGGGTGAGGGTCTGGCCGTTCTCCAAGGTGAGGCGCATGGTATAGTTGCCCTTGCTGAGGTTGGAGAGGTTCATGACGCTTTTGGTGCCGAGGTTCTGCTGAACGGCGACTTGCTGACCCAGGGTGTTGAAGATGACCACTTCGCGAACGGCATCCTGACTCTGGATGTTGAGCTGGCCGACGGTGGGGTTGGGATAGAGTGAGACCTGAGTGTTTTCAACGCCATTGATGCCTACGAAGGTGACGATGGTGATCCAACTGGTGTCGGTGCACTGGATGTTGTTGGCGGGGTAGCGGAGGGTGGCTTCGAGAGAGACATCGATGTTGCCCGTCACATTGGGGATACGGAGTGTGTCGGCCGTGGAGCTCTGGTTGTTGCCATAGGTCCACTTATAGGTGGAGCCTTCGGTGCAGGTGGGATAGAGAACAGCAGTCTCACCGGCATTAAGATGCCACTCGCCATTAATAGCACTGATGACAGGGGATTTGAATATTTTGAGGCTTAAGACGTGCATGCTGTCGCAGCCGTTGCTGTCGACGCCAATAGCGATACGAGGCTCGGTGGCGGGGGTGGAGTGGTAGGTGCGCTGGTTGAGGTCCCAATAGAAGCTGTCGCAGCTGTTGACCCAAGTGGTGTCGTATTGTGATTTGTTAACGGTTAGGTTCAGAACTATGGTGCTGTCATAGCATCTGGCCCAAGTGTGGTCGAAGAAGAGGGTGTCCCATATAGTGCTTTCTCTGAAAGTAATGTTGGTGGAACCCGAACGAGAGCTGACGGAGAAAAGAATGCCGTTACAGCCAGTGAGGGCGGTGTCGAGGGTGTTGGCACGCGGGGTCTTGATGGTGAGATGGAGGGGATGAGCGGTCACACAGTGGGTGTTGGCGTTGGTGTCCAAGACAATGTAGTCGCCGGAAGTGGTGAAGGTCTGACCTCTCCAGGTGCGGGAATAACAGGCGGAGTCAACGGTCAGGCGAGCGGTGTCAACCAGAATGGTGAGGGCAAGGTGATGGACGGTGTCACAGCCAACGATGGTGTCGCTCTCGATGTGGGTATAGAGGCCGGATTCGGTGTAGGTCTCGCCATACCAAGTGTAGTCACCGCATTGAGCGTGACTCTCATTGACAGTGAGGCTGGAGACAATGTTGAGACTCAGCATGTCAATGTGGGTGCATCCGCTAGCTAAGAGGGTGGTGTCGGAGTAGTTGCCAGTAGCCTCAAGGGTGTCACCGTGCCAGACGTAGCTGCCGCAGGCGGAGACATTCTCAACTTCTGTCTCGGTGTTGGAGACGGTGAGCGCGAGGTTGAAGATGCTGTCGCATAAGCCTGAGGTGGCACTGGCAGCGACGGTGTCGCTATAGGAACCGGAAATGGCATAGGTGGTTCCACGCCAAGTATATGTGCAGTTGGGGCTGACGATGGTTTGAGTGCCGACATAAGGATTGTTGATGGTCAGATTCAGGACATGAATGATGTTGGCAGCTTCATCGACGAAGGTGACAACGGTGTCCGTCGTGTAGGTCTCGTTGTTGACAGACCAAGTGTATCTCTCGCAAGCGGAGATGTCAGTGTAATTCATGGTACGCTGGCTGTTGTCCTGAGCCATAGCAAAAGGCATGAAAGCAGCAACCAATAGCAGACTTAATAATGCTTTTTTCATCTTGTGAAAATTAATTTATTTATCTTTTATTTATTTATTATCAATGTATTATTAAAATAACAATATTGTATGTTGCATTATGCTACAACATGCAAAGATAGTACTTTTTTTTAAAACTACCACTTTTTTTTTAGAAAAAGCACCTTTTGGGGCACTTGAAGGGCTAGCGGAGTATCAGTTCGGCGATGTTTTCTACGTGCTGTGTGTGGGGGAACATGTCGACAGGCTGTATGCGCGCCACACGGTATTTTGGGGCCAGCAACTGTAGGTCGCGCGCCTGAGTGGCAGGATTGCAACTGACGTAGACTATCTTGCGCGGTGCCATGGCCAGCAGTTGTTCAATGACTTTCTCGTGCATGCCTGCCCGAGGGGGGTCGGTGACCACCACATCGGGGCTGCCGTGCTGGGCTACAAACTCGGGCGTAAGCACTTTGGCCATGTCACCTGCATAGAACTCGGTGTTGTCGATGTGGTTTTGCTGGGCGTTCTGACGGGCTGCGATAATGGAATCCTCGACATATTCGATGCCCACGATTCGTCTGCACATTTTGGCCAAAAAGAGGGCGATGGTGCCCGTGCCGGTGTAGAGGTCGTATACCACATCCGCCGGCGTCAGTTGGGCATATTGGGCCACAAAGCTGTATAGCCTTTGCGCTTGAGCCGAGTTGGTCTGATAAAAGGTTTGGGGGCGGATGGTAAAGTGCAGAGGGGCGGCTCCGTCGTAGCCTTCCATCATCTCCTCCACATAGTCTTGACCGGCAAAGGTCACCGAGGGGAGGTCGGCGTAGGTGTCGTTCATTTTGTCGTTGAGGATGTACTGCAGTGAGGTGATTTGGGGGAAGGAGTCGCGCAGGTGTTCCATCAGGCCTTCCCAGCCGGGGTGGAGTTCGGCCAGTACCACAACCACCATCCACTGGCCAGTGCTGGTGTTGCGGATGATGAGGTTACGCAGGCAGCCGGTATGGTTGCGGATGTCGTAGAAGGGCAGCCGGTGGGCGATGGCGTAGTCGCGGACCGAAAGCCTGATTTGGTTGCTCAGGTCCTCCTGAAGGGCGCAGTGTTCGATGTTCAGCACCTTGTCGAAGAGAGTAGGAATGTGGAATCCCAAGGCTCCGGGTTCTGCCGGTGCATCAGGAGCGGGCGGCTCGTCATGCCAGGCCTTGGTGGAGAATGTGTATTCCAGTTTGTTCCGGTAGTAGAAGATTCTCTCGGAGCCGCAGATGGGCTGCAACAGCGAACAGTCCACATTGCCGAGACGTTCAAGGTTGTCCCTCACCTGCTGCTGTTTGGCTTCCAACTGGTTCTGGTAGTTGAGGTTTTGCCATCGGCACCCACCGCACGTGCCAAAATGGGGACATTGCGGTTCGACCCGCTTTTCCGAGCGATGTTTGAGGTTCACCAAGCGCCCTTCGGCGTAGTTTTTCTTCTTCTTGATAATCTTGATGTCGGCGATGTCGCCGGGAACTACAAAGGGGACAAAGAGGACCATGCCGTCAATGCGGGCAATGGCCTTGCCTTCGGCTCCAATGTCGGTGATGAGGACATCCTCTAGGATGGGCTGCTCCTTAGTCTTGCGCATTTTCATCTTAATTATTAGAGGTCGGTGGGTTTTCTTTTAAACAAAAAAGAAGTACTGCGCTACAATACTTCTTTTTCTCTTTGCAAAGAGTCTATAATGATAAAGTCCGAGGGATAGGTTTATCGCTCGTCGGACACGGTCAGTTTTTTTCTGCCTTTTTTACGGCGTGCGGCCAGAACTTTTCTTCCGTTAGCGGTTGACATTCTCTGACGAAAACCGTGCTTATTGACTCTCTTTCTGCGTGATGGTTGGAATGTTCTCTTCATTTTTCTTCAATTTTTGGAGTTGCAAAAGTACGAACTTTTTTTCAATTGGCAAGAAAAAAATGTCTTTTTTCTTCCACTGCTATATTTAAATTGTTGAAATATAATGCTGTGTGCGAAAAAATAATTGTTTTTTTATTGGTTCGAAAAAAAAAACGTACCTTTGCAATCGCAAATTGTGCTGTAAAAAGTTGTTTATGTAATGGATAAAAGTACTTTTGGCAATATGATGGACCGCCCAGGTTCCCTCACCCCCAACCAATGGGAGGAACTTCGGCAAGAGCGCGACCGCTTTCCTTTCAGCGTTCCGCTTCAACTCCTCTCGCTCCTGGCCGACAAGGCCAATGGCGTAGCTCTATGGCAGAAGCAATCACTTCCGCTTGTCGAACTTTATTTCGCTGATCTCCAAAGGCTGTACGAGCAGTTGGATAGCGTGTCGCTTCCGCAGGTCAATCCCACCAACATGGTCGCTCCGGCCTCGGAGCCTCCGGCCGTCCCCAAGCCACAAACTGTAGTCCAAGAGTCCCAACCCGTGGCGTCTGTTCCCGATGAAGAGCCCGCCCCACAGACAGCTCCAACCGTGGATGCACCCTTCGACGTGCTGCAGGCCATCAACTCCTATCAGGAGGTTTCTTTCAAGACCGCCCCCAAGAGTGTAATTCTTACCAATTTTTTGGAAAAAGATGGCGGAATCAGGCTCTCTGAAGAGGATTTTAATGAGGTCCCCGTGCAAGAACTTGCCAAAAAAAGTATTCGACCTAACGAATCGTTAGAGTCTGAAACTCTTGCTGTTGTGCTGGAAAAGCAGGGCAAGTTGACCCAAGCTTTGGCCATGTACGAAAAATTAATGGTCAATAATCCCGAAAAAAGTAGTACTTTTGCAGTTCGAATTTCCGCGCTGAAAGAACGGATAAATGAAGAAAATAAAATGAATAAATAATAAATATTAGTTACAATGCTCTACACCGTAATTGTTATCCTTATCCTGCTTGTATGCCTGTTTCTGGCCGTGGTTGTCTTGATACAGAACTCCAAAGGTGGCGGACTTGCTGCCAACTTTAGTGCCCCTAACCAGATTATGGGTGTCCGCAAGACTACCGAAACCATCGAGAAAATCACTTGGGGTTTGGCAATCGCACTGATGGTGCTTTCTTTGTTCGCCACCATCTCCATCCCTCGCCAATCCACCGAGTCTGTTATCGAAACACAGGTTGACCCCAACGCCATGAATGTCAATGCCGCCAGCACCGCTAACGTGCCCGTCACTGCCCCTGCCGCTGAGGCTCCTGCTCCCGAGGCTGAATAATTAATCCTAACAAGCAAATATGAGGAGATTCACCCTGATGGGGGGTGAACCTCCTTTTTTGCACTCTTGTCAATGGAACGTGTCGTAAGATATATCCTCTCTCATTTTCCCCACCAGCCTACTGCTGGCCAGTTGGCGGCGTGTGGCAAGATGGTTGAGTTCCTCTACGATGCCGACCCGCTGGCCTCCTTTGTGCTCCGAGGATATGCGGGCACGGGCAAAACCTCACTGGTCAGCGCCCTCATCCAGTCGGCCCCAGCCTTGCGTCTCAAGACGGTGCTGCTGGCCCCCACGGGCCGAGCGGCCAAGGTGCTGTCGGGCTATGCGGGGCAGCCGGCCTACACCATACACAAAAAAATCTACCAGACCATCACCGACGGCAGCGGTGTCATGCGCATGGCGCGGGCTCTTAACAAGCATACCTACACTCTTTTCATCGTCGACGAGGCTTCCATGATAGGCTTGGCTGACGATGCCACAGCTGGTCGCCGCAATCTGCTGGAAGACTTGATAGACTATGTCACCGAGGGTAACCATTGCCGCCTGATGCTTATCGGCGACACTGCCCAGTTGCCACCAGTCGGGGCTGCCGAGAGTCCTGCACTGGATTTGCAATACCTCCGTGCCATCTCACAACTCAAAATACACCATTACGAACTCACCGAAGTGGTACGTCAGCAGCACTTCTCAGGCATTCTGCTCAATGCCACCCTGCTGCGCACTCAGATTGCCCAGTTGGAAGAGGCTGAACCCCCAGAGCTTCCTCTTTTCGACCTCACCGACTGCGACGACATCGTGCGTTTAGCCGGAGCCGACCTTGAAGAGTTGCTCAATCGGGAATATGCTGGCGACCGTCTTGAACAGGTGGCCATCGTCACCCGCAGCAACAAACGCGCCAACCTCTTCAATCAGGAGATACGCAACCGTGTGCTTTACCGCGAGGAGGAAGTCAATGCAGGCGACTATCTCATGGTGGTCAAGAACAACTATTACTGGCTCGACGCCGACAGCGACATTGGTTTTATCGCCAATGGGGACATCGTAGAAGTACAAAGCATCCGCAATCATCAGGAGGTCTATGGCTTCCATTTTGTCGATGCCACCCTTCGCTTCGTTGACTATCCTTCGGCCCCTTCTCAGGACTGCAAGCTACTGCTCGAAACGCTCCACAGCGAGGCCCCTTCGCTCACCTACGAGGAGTCGCAGCGACTCTTTGATGCCGTCATGGAGGACTATGCTGACCTCCCCCACAAGGCCGACCGCCTTAAAGCGGTGAAAGCCAATCCCTACTTCAACGCCTTGCAGGTTAAGTTTTCCTATGCCCTCACTTGCCACAAGACCCAAGGCGGCCAGTGGGAGACGGTCATCATCGACCAAGGCTACCTCACCGACGACATGCTGGACCGTGAATATCTCCGCTGGCTCTACACCGCTGTCACACGTGCCACCCGCAAGGTGTTCTTGCTCAACTTTCAAGATAAATTTTTCCCTGCGGAATAATATTTATTGTTAATTCTAGTTATACTTTATAACTAAACAGGGTTAGGTGTGTGGCAAATACGCCGGGCATCTATCTTGACTTACAAAAACTCTGAATCTATGAAAAACGGTCAACTCCAAAAGATGAAGATGCAGCAGAAACTCTCCCCACAACAGCTTCTGCTCATGCGTCTGCTGCAACTGCCTGTCACCGAACTTGAACAACGTCTGAAAGAAGAGGTAGAGAAAAACCCCATGTTGGAGGTCAACACGGAGGGGGGCGATATGGTTGAGTCGCTTCCCGAGAGTAGCATCGAGGACTCTGGAGCCGATGAGGGCATTGATACTGAAGACGATGACTACAGCTATCGCGAACGCCAGGAACGTGACAAGAACCAGGATGCCCATGAGCGGGTGTTCATTGCCGAGGCCACCTTTGGCGATCACCTGCTGGAACAGCTCTCCATGCGCAACCTTACCCCACGCCAACAAACCATAGCAGAGGAAATTGTAGGCAGTCTCGACGATGCTGGTTACGTGGGCCGCGATATTGAACTAATTGCCAACGACCTTGCCTTCACGCGGGGTATCGAAGTCTCGCCCCACGAGGTAGAAGAAGTCCTCTTTGAGGTGCAGCGGCTGGATCCGCCGGGCATTGCCGCCCGAAACCTGCAGGAGTGTCTCTCCCTCCAGTTGCACCGCATCTCAAAACCTGACCAAGCCGCCCAATGGGCCATTCAGCTCATCGACCAATGCTTCGACCAGTTTGTCAAGCACAACTACGACCGCATTATGGAAACCCTCTCCCTCACTGAGGACCAGCTGGATGAGGCCATTGGCTGCATCCGCCGCCTCAACCCCAAACCTGGGGCAGGTGAGAGCGAGTCAGAGCATGCTCATTATGTCATCCCCGACTTCATCGTCACCAACCACGAAGGCCAGCTCAGCCTCATGCTCAACGACGGCCATCTGCCACAGCTACAGCTTAACGACTACTATCAAGAAATGTTGCAGGAGTACGCCCAAAAGAAGCAACTCTCACCCTCTGAGAAGGAGGCATATGAATTCCTGCGTACCAACAGCGATAGTGCTAATGAATTGGTGGACACCCTCAAACAACGGCATGTCACCATGCTTCGAGTCATGCAGACCATTCTGCGCTGGCAGCATAAATTTTTTGTCACCGGTGACAGTGCCGACCTCCGGCCCCTGTTGCAGAAAGATGTAGCCGAAAAGACCGGTTATGACATCTCCACCGTCTCCCGCGTGGTCAACAGCAAATATGTCCAGACCGAATTTGGTACTTTCCTGCTCAAAGAGTGTTTCTCCCAGGCCATCACTAATGGCGAAGGTCAAGAGGTGGCCACCGAGACCGTCCGTCAGGTGCTACAGGCTGCGGTGGATGCCGAGGACAAACGCAATCCACTCTCTGACGAGGCCCTCTCCCAGCTGCTCAAAGATCAGGGCTACCCCGTCGCCCGCCGCACGGTGGCCAAATATCGCGAAATGCTTGGCATTCCCGTTTGCCGCCTTCGTCGTCAGCTGAAAATGATTGCCCTCTTGATGCTGCTCTCCCTCTCTGGCAGTGTCTTTGCCCAGCAACCACGCCACGAAAGCTATTACGACTCCCTCATCAATGCCCGCATACGCGAAGGGCAGGTCAAGAGCCGTATGGGCAACAGCGTCAGAGATGGTCAGAAAGACAAGAATCGCAATGCCGACGCCCGTCAGCGTGGAGCCTTAGAGATTCATGAGCCCGAACCTGACCCCAATGCCATTGACACCGCCTTGGCCTTGGGTGATGAGCTCATCGACGTCATGTACGATGCCTCCCTTCCAGCCCCCTCACAGCTGTGGTATGGCCGCAACCTCTCTGGTGCCCATGTCCGCATGGCCACCATCCCGATGGACTCCCTCCCCGACGAAATCTCCATCCAGCTCCTCAAGGGACAGGAACGCTTTTGCTTTCCCGTCAAAAATATCAAAACCTCGCCCTATGGCTGGCGTTGGAATCGCCCCCACCGTGGCGTGGACATCCGCCTCAATGTGGGCGACCCCGTCCACTGCGCCTTCAACGGCGTGGTGCGCATCGCCCGCCCCATGGGAGCCTATGGCAACCTAGTAGTTGTGCGACACTACAATGGATTGGAGACCGTCTACGGTCACCTCTCCAAAATCAAGGTCAAGCCCCTGCAGGTTGTCTCTGCGGGCCAAGTATTGGGCCTCGGTGGCAGCACCGGCCGCTCCACTGGCCCCCATCTCCATTTTGAAGTCCGCTTCCAATATGAGGCCTTCGACCCCGAGTGGATACTGGACTTCAACGACTACACCCTCCGCACTCGTCGACTCTATCTCGACAAAACCTATTTCGGCATTCGCAAACCCCGCAATGCCGACGACCTTGTCTATAAAGCCGACAAGAGCATCGTGCCAGAGGAACAGCCCAAACTCAAGAGCAATAAGCCCCTCTATGCCACCATCAAACATGGCGAGGACCTCGAAGCCTTTGCCAAGCGCAACTTTACCACTACCGATAAAGTCAAAGACCTCAACCCTGATGAACGCAGATTTCGTTCCGGCACTCGGCTGAGAGTCAGATAGGACGCAGAAATATCCTACCAATCAGAATTAATAAATACTCCCTCCATAACATGAAAATAGTTTTTATGGGCACCCCCGACTTCGCGGTCACCACCCTAGATGCCATCCTCAAGGCCGGATACGAAGTGGTGGGCGTGGTCACCGTTCCCGATCGACAGACAGGGCGCGGCCTCAAAGTCACCTACTCACCCGTCAAGCAGTATGCCCTCGAACACAGTCTGCCCTTATTGCAACCCGAGAAGCTGCGCGACCCGCAGTTTCAAGCTGACCTTTGTGCCTGGGGGGCCGACCTCTTTGTGGTGGTGGCCTTCCGCATGTTGCCGCAGTCTGTCTGGGGTATGCCTCCGCTGGGCACCTTCAACCTTCACGCCTCTCTTCTGCCACAGTACCGCGGAGCCGCCCCCATCAATTGGGCCCTCATCAACGGTGAGCAGCAGACCGGTGTCACCACCTTCATGCTCAATGAGCATATCGACGAAGGCGGCATCCTCCTGCAGCGTTCCACTCCTATCACCCCCGACGACGATGCCGAAAGTCTCCACGACCGCCTGGCCGACATGGGCAGCCAGCTGGTGGTAGAAACCCTTCGGGGCCTCGAACAGGGCACCCTCACTCCGCGCCCTCAGCAACCGGTTCCTCAACTGCGCCCCGCACCCAAAATCTTCAAGGCCGACTGTGCCATCAACTGGAATCAAACAGGTCGTCAAGTGGTTGACTTCATCCGGGGTCTCTCGCCCTATCCCGCTGCCACCATGGCCCTTCAGGATGACAAAGGCCGCGCCCTCTCGTTCAAACTCTATCAGGCACAATTCCAACCTGACCCAAACCACTCTGTGGGACAGGTGATAACGGATCAAAAAACCTTCCTAAAAATCGGTGTAAAGGACGGATTTGTCCACATTTTGAGCCTCCAACTCAGTGGCAAAAAGCGGTTATTGGTTGCAGATTTTCTTCGTGGCTTTAATGTAAATAATTGGGAAATAGTATATTGAATATGCTCTATTTTTTTTAACAAAATAATTTTTCTCAAAAACTCATCTATTACAAAAAAATGCATATATTTGCAACCGAAAATTTATAATAGAAACCCTTAAAAACGTTTGTTATGAACAAAACCGAATTGGTTGCCGCAATGGCCGAAAAAGCTGGCCTCACCAAAGTTGATGCCGCTAAAGCTTTGAATGCTTATGTAGATGTAGTTAAAGAACAGCTCAAAAAGGGCGAAAAAGTCACTCTGATTGGTTTTGGCACCTTCGACGTTGTCGACCGTCCTGCACGTACCGGCCGCAATCCTCGCACTGGCGCTAAGATTAAAATCGCTGCTAGAAAGACCCCCAAGTTCAGAGCAGGCAAAGGCCTCATCTAACAATAAGGTATTTTAAAATCTATCGTTGGCCGTGGCTTCCTGCCACGGCTTTTTTTGTTCGCTCTAGTACAAAGTATGACTGATTCTTGCTCGTATTTTTCAATGTGGCGTGTCTTCGACACGC
>DFDY01000167.1 GCA_002368955.1 Bacteroidales bacterium UBA3816 | reverse complement strand
CATCTAATCGGCCATGAATTATAGGTGGGTTCTATTTATTTGTTTCCATTGTCGCGTCCCGTCGGGACGCAGTTTACTGACGTCTGAGTATCACGGCACTGCGCCTTCGGCTTGTACCGTGTTATTAATAGTCTCACCCCTTCTGGGTGATTTATAGAAGTCCCCTATAATCGAAGCTTTAGAAATGAATGCCTGCCATGTCTACGGCTGCTGGCAACAGAGAAATTTGAAGGTTTGCCGAAGGTCCGTTGAAGATTCGCCGTTTCTTCGCTCACTTTGACGAAAAATAATTGAATATCAAACACTTCTACTATTAGGTTACGCAGAAAATGGTCTAATGGATGGAGAAATCAATGAGTTACGAGCAATGTGCAATAAATCAAAAATTTAAGATGTGCATAGTATAGTCGTGCCCACGTGGGTGGCACAATCCCAAGGGTACGCATTCAATAGTATATTGACTGAAGAAATAAGGCCATGGGCAATTTTTAGAGAAAATAGTCGTTATAAATATTAAATGGAAAAGAAACACATAGTGGTGGCTGTGACCAACGACCTAGTGACTGACCAGCGGGTCCACCGAAGCTGCAAGGCTTTGGCCGAGGCGGGCTATGGGGTGACACTGGTGGGCCGACGGCTGCCCGAGAGCGGCCATCTGGAGCCTAGGGAATACGGCACCCACCGCATGAGACTGCTGTTCAGGCGGTCGGCTTTCTTCTATGCCGAGTACAACCTGCGGCTGCTGGTTCATCTCCTGTTTGCTCGTGCCGATGCCTTCTATGCCAACGACAGCGACACATTGTTGGCCTGTTGCTGGGCTGCGCGACTGCGGGGAAAACGGCTGATTTTCGATGCCCACGAACTTTTCCCCGAGGTGCCCGAGTTGGTGGACAAGCCCAGGGTGAGGCGCGTGTGGCAATGGGTGGAGCGGCACTGCCTGCCGCACGTGGATGCCGCCTTTACGGTATGCCAAAGTGTGGCTGAGGAATACGGAAGGCGCTATGGGGTGCAGATGACCGTGGTGCGCAACCTACCCGACTGGACTATGGAACCGACGGAAGAGAAGGAGCGTCACACCAAGCCTTGGACACTTCTGTATCAAGGTGCCGTCAACGTGGGGCGCGGCGTGAGGGAGCTGGTTGACGTCATGGAGTTTCTGCCCGACTGCCGTCTGGTGGTGGCTGGGGATGGCGACCAGCTGGCTGACTTGCAGGCTTACGCTGCGCAGCTGCCATGGAAGGGTAGGATAGACTTTCTGGGACGGGTGCGGCCCGACAGGCTTCATAAGCTGACGGCCAAGGCAGACCTGGGCTTTTGCCTGTTGGAGGACTTGGGGCTGAACTACCGTATGGCCCTGCCCAATCGCATTGCCGACTTTGCCCATGCAGGTGTGCCTATCGTGGCCACCGGCTTTGTGGAGATAAGCAGGGTGCTGGACACCTACCACACCGGCACCACCACAGACCCCTGTCCGCGAGAGAAAGAGGGGAGCGGCTATCAGACATATGTGCGACAGCTGGCCTCAACGATTAGTGACACTCTGCACTATTGGCAGACCCTTCCAACCCCTGAGCGCGAGGAGCGTTTCGGCCGTGCACGAGAGGAACTGTGCTGGCAACGTGAGAAAAAATTACTTATAGGAAAAATTGGTACAATATTTTAACAAAATAGACGTTATAGAAACAAATTAAAATTAAGAATGATATACGACATTTTACTGATTCTCTACATTGTAGGCTGCATTATTGGCCTGTGGTTTGTGTTTAAGAAGGCTGGGGTTGAACCGTGGAAAGCCATTATTCCTATCTATAACATCGTTGTGTGGATTAAGATTTGCGGCAAAAACTGGAAGTGGTATATCTATTTTCTGGTTCCCGCAATCAACATTTTCACCTTTCTGCTGATGGTGGTGGAGACTGCCAAGGTATTTCACCGCTACAGTTTTTGGGAGCAGACACTTTCGGTCATTGTGCCTTGGTTCTACCTTCCCTTCTTGGGACTGAACAAGTGGGAGTATCACGACCCCACCCAGGAGCCCCCCCACAAAGTGAGCGAGTTGCGCGACTGGCTCGATGCCATAGTCTTCGCCATCGTGGCGGCCGTCATTATCAGAGGCATGGTATTGGAATTTTACAAAATACCCTCCAGTTCAATGGAAAAAACGCTGCTGACAGGTGACTACCTGATGGTTTCGAAAATAGCCTACGGTCCCCGCATGGCCATGACCCCGCTGTCGCTGCCGCTGATGCACAACGTGGTGCCGCTGACCGGAGGGCAGGTGGAGTCATATGTGAAATGGATCCAACGACCCTATCACCGCTACCCTGGGCTGGGCAAGGTGAAACGTTTCGACGCCGTGGTGTTCAACTATCCTGACGGCGACACGGTTTGCACGGCCTGGAACAGCAATAGGAGCTATCACGACCTGGTGCGAGAGATGGGACGCGAAAACGTGTTGAACGCCGACCAGATGTTTGTGAAGGACCATATGGTGAAGAACAAAATTAGGGTGCGCCCGGTGGACAAGCGCGAGAATTTCATCAAACGCTGCATCGGACTGCCGGGAGAAGAAATACAGATAATCGACCAGATGATCTACGTCAACGGAAAGAAAATACCCAATCCTAGAGAAAGCCAGATAACCCATGCCGTGAATTTTACCATGCAGGGGTTGAACTACCACAAGATTTTGGATGAAGAGGGTGTGAGCAACGAAGACTTTGAGAATGCCGTCTATGCCCTCTACAACGGGGCGGAGACCTACGAAGTGCCGCTGACCGACCTGAAGGCCGAGGAATTGCGCACACGCGACTTTGTGGGGTCGGTTGATAAGATTGTATACCCCGCCGACGAACCCAACTTGAACCTCTTCCCCCACACCGAAGGCTACTGCTGGAGTGTGGACAACTATGGCCCCATCCACATCCCCGCCAAAGGCGAGACCCTCCACCTGACAATTGAAAACCTGCCCCTGTACACCAGGCTGATAGAAGTCTTTGAAGGCAACCAACTGGAGGTGAAAGGCGACAAAATCTTCATCAACGGAGAGGAGACCACCACCTATGTGCCCAAAATGGACTACTACTGGATGATGGGCGACAACAGACACAACTCGGCAGACAGCCGTTTCTGGGGTTTTGTTCCTGAGAACCATATTGTTGGCAAGGCCAGGTTGGTATTATTCTCTTGGGACAAAGACCACCACAGACCTCGATGGAACAGGTTCTTTACCAATGCATCGAAGTTTTAAAAAAAATATAGTTCAAGATAAAATAATTTGCAATTTTTTAAGTTAATTGAATACTGAATACTTGATATGAGAGCTATAATAAAAACACCCAAAGGCACCATGACGGCGGAACTCTATGACAAAGAGGTTCCGGGTACGGTGGCAAATTTTGTAAAACTGGCTAATGACGGTTTTTATGATGGACTTCGATTCCACCGAGTAATTCCGGGATTTGTCATACAGGGCGGCTGTCCCTATAGCCGCAACCCACGTGACCCCCGCGTGGGGACGGGTGGCCCCGGCTGGCATATCAAATGTGAGACTGAAGCCCCCAAGCAGTATCACGACCGAGGCGTGCTCTCCATGGCACATGCAGGCAAAGACACTGGCGGCAGCCAGTTCTTCATCTGCCACAACCGCGAAAACACACAGCATCTAGACGGTCGGCACACCTGTTTCGGCAAGGTGGTTGACGGCATGGATGTGATTGACTTGATAGAGGCTGGGGACCTCATCGAAAGTATTAAAATAGTAGAAGACTAAATTATTTGCAACTATGAATTTAGGTATTAATCTGCTTGTTGCAGAAGACGACCCCAACTTGGGAACCATCTTGAAGGCTTATCTGACCCAAAAAGGTTATACTGTCTTTCTTGCAGTGGATGGCCAGGCAGCCATCGAGACTTATCAGAACGACGATGTGGATGCCTGTATACTTGACATTATGATGCCCATCAAAGACGGTTTCACGGTTGCCAAGGAGATTCGTAAGGTAGACAAACGGGTACCTATCATCTTCTTGACAGCAAAGAATTTGGAAGCGGACAAACTGAAGGGATTTGAGATAGGGGCCGACGACTATGTGACCAAGCCTTTCAGCATGGAAGAGCTGCTAGCCCGCGTGAATGCCACTATCCGACGCTCTTTCGACGACGGCAAGCCCGACAAGAATATTTTCCATATAGGCAATTTTGTGTTCGACTACAGCCATCAGACCCTTACTTGCGGCGACAATGTGCAACGGCTGACCATGAAGGAGTGCGAACTGCTACGCATGTTTGCCATGAACTTCAACCAGTTGGTGGACCGTACCAGCACGTTGCAAAAGATATGGAAGGACGACAGCTATTTTGCCGCCCGAAGCATGGACGTGTATATAACCAAGTTGCGTAAATATCTGAAGCTTGACCCGCAGGTGCAGATTGTGAATGTGCACGGTGTGGGATTCAGACTGACAGTTAAAAACGAATAATGAAGCTAACATTCTTAGGGACGGGTACTTCGCAAGGAGTGCCCGTTATAGCATGCACATGTGAGGTGTGCCATTCACAGGACCCTCATGACAAGCATCTGCGCACGTCGGCACTGATAGAGACCGACAGTGGCAAGAATATTCTTATAGACATCGGTCCCGATTTCAGGGAACAGATGCTCCGTGCCCATGTTACCCATCTGGACAGCATCCTCATCACCCATGCCCACCGCGACCATGTGGGAGGGCTGGACGACATCCGCCCCTTCAATTGGGCACAACGGCAGAAAATGGAAATCTACTGCAACCATGAAGCCCGCGTGGCCATAGAGAGGGACTATCACTATATCTTTGCCCCCCATGAGTTTCCCGGACTGCCTGAAGCCAATATGCACGAGTTGACCGGCGACGAGGCTGTCCTGCTGGCAGCAGGCGAGGAGGTGATGCCCATCAAGGCAATGCATAAAGACCTTCCCATCCTCGGCTACCGTGTGGGGCCGTTGGGCTATATCACCGATGCCAACTATATCTCTGACAAGGAACTGGAAAAACTGAAAGGGGTGGACACATTGGTGATAAACGCGCTGAGGAAGTATAAGCATTTTTCCCATTACTGCCTGCCCGAGGCCTTAGAAGTGATTGCCAAGATAGGGCCCCGAGTGGCCTATCTGACCCATGTGAGTCACGAGATGGGGCTGTATGCAGCTACCGAGAAAGAACTTCCCGAACATGTGCATCTGGCTTATGACGGTCTGCAGGTGACGGTGGGAGGGACTGAATAGGACTGCCATTGCCATGCACCTGCATATAGTTTCTTTCAATGTTCCTTGGCCGGCCGATTATGGCGGAGTGATAGATGTTTTTTGCCGCCTAAAGGCACTAGTGGAGGCTGGCGTTAGAGTTCACCTGCACTGCTACACCTATGGCCGCGAAAAGTCGAAAGAACTGGCGGAACTCTGCGAGGAGGTCTGCTACTATCAACGAGAGACAGGCCTGCGGCACCAGCTGGAGAGAAGACCCTATATCGTGGCCTCGCGTAATTCGGAGCGGCTGATTGAGCGTTTGCGCCAGGACGATTATCCTATTTTGTTGGAGGGACTGCACAACTGTTTTGTGCTGGAGCGGTTGGCCGACGGTAGGCGAAAGATATTGGTGAGGGCACACAATGTGGAACACGACTATTATCGTGCCCTGGCACATGCGGAGAAGTACCTGTGGAAGAAGTTGTTCTTCTTGGCAGAATCGCGCAAACTGGAGCACTACGAGCCCGTGCTAACCAAGGCAACCTGCGTGCTGCCTATCTCGGAGAAGGATGCGCAGCATTTCGTTGCCATTGGCTGCCCACAAGTGATGGTGCTGCCGCCCTCGCACGGTCACAGCCGCGTGGTTTCGCCATTAGGAAGGGGAGAGTATGTGCTCTATCAGGGCAATCTTTCGGTGCCCGAAAACATCAGGGCAGTGGAATATATAGTCAGGAATTTGGTCTCAGTCACGGATTATCAGTTTGTAGTGGCTGGACGAGACCCTGGGGCCGATTTGAGACACTTACTGGAAAGGTATGACAACGTGACCTTGGTGGCCAATCCCAGCGAGGAGCGTATGCACGGACTGCTGGTAGGGGCACAGGTGAACATATTGGTCACCGACCAGGCAACAGGAGTGAAACTGAAGCTGATGAACGCCCTGTATGAAAGTCGCTTTTGCTTGGTCAACGGCAAGATGGTGGAAGGGACTGGGCTGGGTGAGGCCTGCGTTGTGGCAGACACTCCCGAGCAGATGCTCCAATCGCTGGAAAGGCTGATGACTGCAGAATTCACTGAGGATGAACGTAGAAGGAGGGAGAAGGTGTTGGTGAAGGGGGATTCTTTGGAGGATTTAAAAAATATTCTGTTCTAAAATGCAATTTTTTTAGTATCTTTGCGTTTTCTGATAAAGTATGGCAAAGATATTTAGAAGATATAATTCAGCGATTTATGGTAACTACCGCAAAGCTTATGTAATATATGGTTTGGTGACGGGGGTGCTGATGTCGCTTGTTATGTTGGTCAGGGACTGGTTTGCCGATACGCCTATGAGCCAGCCGGAGAATTACGTGACCGAGATTGTGATGGCTATCGGCATCTTTGGGTTTAGCTACCGGTATCGACAACAGTTGCCCGAACAGAAAGTGATGCTGAAAGAGCTGATGTTGCTGGGACTGGGCATTGGAGTGGTGAGTTCGGTCGTGTTCGGTCTTTGGACATGGATCTACTGCGGCCAAATAGATGCTGAAAGGGTTGCGTTCTATAATCAACAGCGCATTGCCATGATGGAGCCTGCCGACAAGAGTGCCGAGGCCGCAGCAGCAATAGAGTTGGTGAAGAAATATACTGCCGGAGACTGGGCCTTCATCGGGGGCTTCCGGTCGGCAGTGATGAGTGTGATAATAACCTTCTTTGCCGCACTGATTTTCAGGAATGAAAAGAGTCCTGTGGTGGAAAGAAACAAAGATAAGAAACTAAAATAACAGACAAGATGGATATTTCAATCATTGTGCCGCTTTTTAACGAAGATGAGTCATTGCCTCATCTGGCAGAATGGATAGACAGGGTGATGGAAGAGCATCACTTCGATTACGAGGTCATTATGGTGGATGACGGCAGCAAGGACACCTCCTGGCAGGTGATAGAGGAGCTGCATGAGAAGAACCCCCGATACAAAGGGGTGAAATTCCGCCGCAACTATGGCAAGTCGGCTGCTTTGAATGTGGGCTTTGGCCGAGCCGAAGGCGATGTGGTCATCACGATGGATGCCGACCTGCAGGACAGTCCTGACGAGGTGCCAGAACTGTACCGCATGATTAAGGAGGATGGCTACGACCTGGTGAGCGGATGGAAGAAGAAACGCTACGACTCCAAGATTGCCAAGAATATACCTTCCAAGTTCTTCAACTGGACGACGCGGAAAATGAGCGGCATTCACCTGCATGACTTCAACTGTGGACTGAAAGCCTACCGCCGCGATGTGGTGAAGAGTATAGAGGTGTACGGTGAGATGCATCGATACATTCCCGTGATTGCCAAATGGGCTGGATTCGGCCATATTGGCGAGAAAGTGGTGCAGCACCGCAAGCGGCAGTTCGGCGTGACCAAGTTCGGATTGGACCGCTTTGTGAACGGCTATCTGGATTTGATGAGCATTATGTTCATGTCCAAATTTGGCAAGCAGCCCATGCATTTCTTTGGCCTGATAGGCAGCCTGTCGTTCTTCCTGGGCTTTGTGGCCTTCATCATTGTATGCATCATGCGCATCTGTGGTAGTATCTCGCTGACCAACAGCGTGTGGTTCTACGTATCTATGCTGTTCATCCTAATGGGTACGGTTCTGTTTATGGCAGGGTTCTTGGGCGAACTGATATGCCGGAATTCCTCTACACGCAACCAGTATCTGATAGAGAAAGATATGGTGCTAGACGAAGCAATAAAATAATTACTCCGATAACTAATAAAACTTAATCAACTATGTCACTACAATGCGGTATCGTGGGACTTCCTAATGTGGGCAAGTCAACTCTTTTCAATTGCTTGAGCAACGCAAAAGCCCAGGCTGCTAATTTTCCTTTCTGCACCATAGAACCCAATGTGGGCGTCATCACCGTCCCCGACGAACGCCTGAACAAGTTGGTGGAGATGGAACATCCGGCCAGTGTGGTTCCGGCCACAGTGGAAATCGTGGATATTGCCGGTCTGGTAAAAGGGGCCTCGAAAGGAGAGGGCCTGGGAAACAAATTCTTGGGAGACATACGCACCACGGATGCCATCATACATGTGTTGCGCTGTTTCGACGATGATAACGTCACCCATGTGGATGGGAGCGTGGACCCCATTCGCGACAAACAGACCATAGACCTGGAACTACAGTTTAAAGATTTAGAGACCATAGAGAACCGCTATGAAAAAGAGGTAAAGAAAGCCAAGGCAGGAGGTGATGCCAAAGCCAAAAAACTGGTGGAGGTGATGGACCTCTATCGCGAGGCTTTGCTGGCAGGCCGCAGTGCGCGCACCGTGAAGTTGGAAGAGGGGCAGATGGAAGCGGCCAAAGACCTCATGTTACTGACGGCGAAGCCAATTCTATATGTGTGCAATGTGGATGAGGCCTCAGTGGTGAACGGCAACAAATATGTCGATGCCGTAAAAGAGGCCGTGAAAGACGAGGAGGCCGAGGTGCTGGTGATTGGTGCCGGCATTGAGGCTGATATTGCAGAGCTGGAGACATACGAAGAGAAACAGATGTTCTTGGAGGACTTGGGGCTGAAGGAGTCGGGCGTGAACCGCCTTATTAAGGCGGCATATAAGCTGCTTAACCTCCAGACCTTTCTCACCGCAGGACCCAAAGAGTGCCGTGCATGGACTTTCAAGAAAGGCATGAAAGCCCCTCAGACAGCTGGAATTATCCACAGCGACTTCGAGCGTGGCTTTATCCGAGCCGAAGTAATCAAGTATGAAGATTATGTGACCTACGGAAGTGAAGCCAAATGCCGCGAGGCTGGTAAAATAGCCGTTGAGGGCAAGGACTATGTGGTGCAGG